>DATHUN010000576.1:0-3641 GCA_035462205.1 Anaerolineales bacterium | reverse complement strand
CGGCGCGTGCCCGCTTGACCTTGTCCCAGATGCCAATGCAGGCTGCGTCGCGCTGGTTGCGCGTGTCCATCAGCTCATTCTGGAGCCGGATGATCTTCTCCTGCAGCGTCTGGACCGTGGCGACGTCTGCCGAGAGAGATGCGGATGTCAGGGGACCGAATACCAGCGAGGGATCGATAAGATTCCAGGCCGACAGAATAGACTGCGCCTGCTGGACGGTATCCGTTGGATAAAGTTTCTTTCCCATGCGTTCGAGATCCTTTCCTGGTGTGTGGTAGATCGGTCGCGAGGTTCCAAGGAGGATAGCTTTCGTAGTATCCATTCGAGCTGGACGGTTGTCAATCGACAGTATTGATAATTTGTCTACATCAACTGTTGTAGGCGAAAATCTCCCCGTAATTATGGAAACCCCGACCGGACGGGATCAAATCATACGGCAGCGGATTAACCTGCGCTATGTCGGGAGTTAACTATTCAATAAGGGGATTAACCCCGTCACGTAGGAATTAAACTGCACAACGCAGGATTAACCGCCGCTATGTCGGGATGAGACTTCACTGTGGGGAATAAACCTCCGCCATCACGAAACTTAATTAAAGGGCAGAGAGGTAAAGCTGTGAAACTAAAGAGGAAAGACAGGTGTAGGCGTTCTGCTGACGCAAAGGTCCATTCAGCAGAACACCCATATTTATGCTTCGCCCATCATCAAGCCTTCAATCGTGTGCTTTTGACGAATGGGCTCCAATTGATCGACCACCCGGTAGGTTAGGTGCTGGCGTAATTCTTCGGGCAGTCTTTCCAGGAAGCGCTGCGACACTTGCAGGTCATGCCGGTCGGCATTATGTGCTGTTGGTGAATCCACCCCCAGTACCAGTGCCGGGCGTGACTTTTGGGAGCGGTTAGGCGTGCCGCGATGAATGGTCAGCGCCGATCGAGCGGATATATCCCCCATCTTCGGCATTTTCTGCACGGCGCGTTCCTGGTAGCGCGGGAAGTTGGATTCGGGCGGGAACATCTCGTGCTTGAAATCGATGGGCTCATCCCACTGCGTGCCAGGCGCGATTTCAAAAGGTCCCATATCTTCAAAGACATCCACGGTCGTGACATTAAAGGCCAGCGAGTTCAGCCGCCGGCCGATCAGAGTATCCTCGGGGGCGGGAAAATCGCGGTGCCAGGGCTGGGTTTGGGCGCCGGGCTGGGGGACATCAAACCCGATCTCAACGATCTTGTAGTCGGCACCCAGAATGGCTTTGCTGACCGCTACCACCCAGGGATGGGTCGCCAGATCAATGAAGCCGCGAATATCCTCCGGGTGAATCTCGACATAGTAACGCTTTGGCCCACGACCCACAGCGCCGCCCGGCCTCTTTAATGCGTCCTGAAAGAGGATTTCGAGATCCTCATCGAGTTCCTGCACCCACTGCCTCTCAAACGCCCCTTTGAGCCCAATGATGCCATCTCCGTAAAGCCCGCCCATGATGGCTGCAATATCAAATTGTTGAACCTGGGTTTCATCAATTACACTCATATGTCCTCCAAAACGAATTATGATGTTGCCGACCCTGACACCCGGGTAGGACGAACATCATTGGCACTGTGACTGTAATGTTGACGTGATTGGTCCACATTGTAACATTCGTGGATTTAATTGACCGGTAGAGTCTTGCCTTAGGCAGCTCGATTCCCAAAGGACTCGTTTAGATTCGTGTGCAGGACCTCCGCGGCATAGACCCGGTCTGTGACGGGATTCAGCCGTTTTGCCATGCACTTGCTAATGAGCGGAATCGCCTGGCGTCCATAAAAGTGCTGGTGATAAAGCTGGTTTGCTCCTGCCTCATCCCATGCCCAATTCAAATGAGTGTAGCGCGATGCATCCAGGGGACGCGTGTAGCCGCGTAAGCTCTTTTGCTGGGTGATGCTGACGTAATGCTCAAAGTAGGTCATCACCAGTTCACGCAGGTTTTTGTAAACGGGTTCTCTGAATCCCAGATTGACATAATTCGATTTGGCGACCGCACCCCAGCGCCCGTCGATTTGATAGAGGGCGAGCACGTGATCGTCATCCAGGCCGGGATCGGGCACGATGTCGATCAAGAGCGGTTTGAATCCAATGCGCCAAAGGGCTAATGCCGCCAGAAATCCGCCGTCGAGGCAGTGGCATTGACCATCCAGCATTACATGGAGTGGAGAACGATCGCGCTCCTCGCCGATGTAAGGCATGCGGTCCAAATATTCCTGGATAGTAAAAGGCGTTTTTAGCTGGAGAAATTGGTTTTTCAGGTTTGCGCCCAGGTGGGATTGAAATTCAGTTAGAAATGACATGGTGAAGAAATTATATTAGAAAAATAAAGACCCGCCTTGTCTGCGACTGCACACCGGAGACAGGTCAGGTCTTATGGAATATCTTATGAAAATTTTGTTAGGGAAGCAAAACAACCTTGCCGGGAACGGGCGTCTTGCCTCGAAAGTCCATCGCTTCGGCAGCCTGCTCCAACGGGAAGGTTCGGTTTACAAAGATCTTGAGCTCGCCGCTATCAGCCATGTCGGCGAACTTTTTCATGAGATCGCCATTGGGCTGCGCACCAAAGCCATAGCTCTGGATCCCTAGACGCTGTGGCTCCTCCTGCGGCATTTCCAGAAACAGCGTGCCGACATAGCGTCCGCCGCGCCGCAGTGTCTGATATGACTCCTGCACTTTGTCACCACCGACCAGGTCCAAGACGACATCCACATCTTTTACAGCGTCGGTGACGACTTCTTCCTTGTGATTGATATAGCGATCCAATCCGAGGTTTTTGACCAGATCCGCTCGTTCGGGGATGTCGGTGCCATAGACGTAGGCGCCGGCCTTTTTTGCAAATTGGAGCGCATACGTTCCCACACTTCCGGCAACGCCCTGGATAAACAGGCGCTCTCCGCTCTGTAACTTTGCCACATCAAAGAGTGTTTGCCAGGCAGCGGTGGCCGCCAGCGGTATTGCGGCGGCCTCGACAAAATCGAGCGATTTAGGTTTGAGGGCTATTTCACTTTCTTTTGGAGTGGTATATTCAGCAAACGTGCCACTTCGCAAGACAACAGCACCGTAAACTTCATCGCCTGGTTTGAACTTGGTTACATTTTTGCCAACTTCCACGACTTCCCCGGCGAAATCGGTTCCTAGAGTCATCGGCGCGGTCGCCATAAACGCCACATAACCGGCAGCAACGGCGACATCGAACGGGTTGATGGATGCAGCACGCACGCGTACTAAAACTTCATCGTCGGCCGGGCTGGGCTGCGAAAGATCTTCCAACTCGACAGGTTTCCCCCATTCGTTGATACGGATAGCTTTCATAAAATCTCCTTGAACAGTGATGTAGTCAGAACAAATAAAAAGAGAAGGGGACTGTCTTCTATCACGATAGAATTCTCCTTTCTGTCCGTAGTGAAGATCATCCAGCAGAATTCAGAATTGTAAAGGTGACCAAATTTACCCAAATAGGTATAGCACAAATCTCATTCTAATTCAATAAGCAAAAGGCAATTTCTGTAACATATTCGTGTCTGGTCGGTCGAGCGATAAAATTTGGAATTGTTACCCAATTAATACATCCCATTCTCCCCTTGGTTATAATGGAAAGAATATATTTCCCGGCGAATTC
>DATHUN010000575.1:0-2914 GCA_035462205.1 Anaerolineales bacterium | reverse complement strand
CCGTCAGCGGGATCGCAGAATGTTTGAAGGAGTCAAATTCGGCAATGTTGATATTGATAAAACGCACATTCGGATTTTGGAAAGCTGTCTTGGATGCGGTTGTAAAATCGGAGTAGCGCGTACCAACCCCGATGACCAGGTCGGCGTCGTGAGCGATGCGGTTGGCTGCCAATGTACCGGTCGCACCGACCGCGCCCATATTTTGGGGGTGGTCGTAAGGCAGGGAGCCTTTTCCTGCCTGCGTTTCGACCACGGGGATACCTGTCTGTCTGGCGAAACGGTCCAATGCCTGGCTGGCTTCACTATAAAGCACGCCGCCACCGGCGATAATCATCGGTCGTTTACTTTTCCAGATGGCATCAACGGCTTCGGTAAACAGGAAGCGGTCCGAGGTCAGGCGCGGGATGTGCCAAACGCGGTGCATGAACAAGTCTTCAGGAAACTCATATGCCTCGGCCTGCACGTCCTGAGGCAGGGCCAGCGTCACCGCGCCGGTATCTGCAGGAGAGGGCAGGACGCGCATTGCTTCCGGTAAGGATGTAATCAATTGCTCGGGCCGATAGATGCGATCCCAGTAGCGGCTGACGGGCTTGAAGGCATCGTTGACACTGATGTCTTGCGAAGAAGGCCATTCGAGTTGTTGAAGTACAGGCGCAACATTGCGGCGGGCAAAGATATCCCCCGGCAACAGAAGGACCGGCAATCGATTGATTGTTGCCAGCGCCGCGCCGGTGATCATGTTGGTCGCGCCCGGACCGATCGAGGAGGTGCATGCGAACGTCTGCATGCGGTTTTTCATTTTTGTGAAGCCGCATGCCAGATGAACACCGGCCTGCTCGTTGCGGACAAGAATATAAGGGAAATCGGGATTTTCCTGCAATGCCTGGCCAATCCCGGCGACGTTGCCATGACCAAAAATTCCCAGCACGCCGGCAAAGAACGGAATCTCCTGATCGTCGCGATGAACGTATTGGTTCTTCAGGAATCTGATGATGGCTTGGGCAGTCGTTAATAGGACGGTTGCCATAAACTTCTCCTTGAAACAAAACAGTAAAGGCTAGTTATGCCTTTACTGTTTCCACCTTCTTCAGATCGGGATTCGGCAGCATAAAGTCACGGACTTCAGCCATCAGGTCATGGGCGGAGGCAATGAAGCCGCGCAACGTGCGAACTGTCGCGCCGTAATCGTCGAAATGCTCCACCATCATTCCATCTTCATCGTAGGCGCGGCGGAAATCAGGGATTTTTTCATACATCGCCTCGACGATCTGTGGGGCCACCGGTGTGCTCATGCATTCCCTGACTTCGATACCGCTGGCATTGGCTTTCAACTGCCATTCATAGGGTAGGGATACGATCAGATCCCCGCCGATGAATTCCGACCAATGACCCAGGTGTCGATACGCCGCGGCAAGCAGTTTGGCGCGATAGCCGCGCTGTTGGTAAATCGCATAAGCTTTTTTCATGCATGCAATACCCGCCCAATCCAGATGGGATTGCTCAATCTCTATCCCATCGCGCTGTGCCAGGACCTTCATCCAATCATCGGTGCGGCCGACCATAATCGTGCACACGGGGGACATTTCGTCAATAGACTGTCCTTCGGAGCGACGACGGTTGAGTCCGCGCTCGACGGCTTCAGCAACGGCGATAGCCTGCGGCACCGTGAAACTCACGGTCGCGTTGATCGAGACACCCTGATAGGTTACCTCTTCGATGGCTTTGATCCCCGCCGCGGTCACCGGAATCTTGACGATCATATTCGGAGCTAAACTGTTGAAATGGAGTGCCTGTTCCTCCAACGCACCGGCATTCCGGTAGAGAGTTGGGTCCGTTTGTATGGAGAGCCGCCCCTTTTTGCCTCTATATTGTTCATAAATCGGCGTCAGAAAACCTGCGCCATATACCGCCATTTCTTCGAAGAGCTTCCATGTGATCTCCGCCTCAGACCAGGTTGGATTCTCTCGGATCAATGCATGAATACGATCGCGCCATAAGTGCAGCTCCTTTTTGAGGACAGCGTGCACAATGGTCGGATTCGAGGTTGCGCCGACAGCGCCGTGGCTAATTGCGTACGTGAGTTCCTCTTGAGAGCAGGAATCGTTCCAATATTCGGTGGGATACTCCATCGTCATTTGATGTAATTTACTTCGAAATGTGGACATCATCGGCTCCTTCGTTTACTCCATATCCATGGACACAAGCGGCAGGCGCGGGTCTTTCTCCTTCCACGTGCCCTTCACCCAGGCGTGCTCAGGATCATCCGTGGCGGCCAGGGATTGCGCGGACCCCGCCAGCATGTTCAAATAGTAACAGTTGTAGCCCGGCGCCGCCACGACCGGGTGATAGCCCTGCGGTGAAAGTACGAGGTGGCTGTCACGCGCCAGGATCAACTCGTCGATATTTCGATCCGGCGTGTAAATACGCTGGTAGGCGAATCCCTCGGGCCGGTCCATCTTGTAAAAATAGACCTCCTCTAAATCTGCCTCTAAAAGATTACCGGCCGGATCCACAATGTGTTCATCATGTTTGTGAGGCGGGTACGAGCTCCAGTTGCCGGATGGGGTATAGACCTCCACAACGACCAACCGGCTGCACGGGAATCCGGGCGGGATCATCTTGTTGATCTGGCGGGTCACGTTGCCTCCGCCGCGAATCTCAATCTCGACCTCGGAAGGTCTTACCAAGCGCGCTGGATGCGCTTCTTTGGCGAGGCACCATCCATAAGCAATATCAAGCTGCTCGCTCGTAGCTTCGACGGTGAAACGAGTTTCCGGCGGAAGAAAAAGGGTATAGGGCATGCCGGCAAATACATTAAGACGCCTGCCCACTTCTACCCAATTTCCTATATTCGATGAGATCGAGCAGGTTCCGCCCAGCACCACCAGCGTGAGTTCATTCTCGTTCGTTTCGA
>DATHUN010000574.1:0-17530 GCA_035462205.1 Anaerolineales bacterium | reverse complement strand
AAGACTGGCGGAAATGATGAAACGGTCCGGTATCTCTACAGATTGGCGTCTAGGTGCCGGTGAACCAGCTTCTGAGTTGGCAAATATGATCAATGCTCTCAATGCGGAAATGGTGATCCTGGGAAGTCATGGGCACAGTGGAGTCTCTGATTTGATTCACGGGACGGTGATCAGCAACTTGCGACATCGCGTCAAAGCCAGCGTGATGATCGTTCCATTAGGTGGATAAAGAAACAAGAACTCGCCGCGAAACTAGCGGCGAGTCCTTTTTTGGCTTACTGAAAACAGAGTTATAGCTGGTGGGCACCCGGTTCCCACATCATTCCGGCGCTACCTTTCGCTGAAATGGCTTATTCACCTCGTCCATTTTCTGCTCTAGCTCTTCCTGCATGTTGAGAGCCATGGAAGGTTTTGAAGTGTACAAGTCGTTTATCTCCTGCGGGTCGGTGTCCAGGTCATAGAATTCGTATTTCTCATATTGATCTTTCGGATAACTGTAATGTGTTAAGCGATGACCGTCGCGCGTCAAGGCGATCGAGTAATTGCGTAGCGGAGTGAACGAAGAATTCATCTTCGCATCCATCGAGAAGACGCTTCGTCCCTCTTGCGGTTCGCCGCCCAGGTTGGGCAATGCGTTTCCTTCCCCCCAATCTGGGATGGGATGCCCGGTCAACTGGGCGATGGTCGGCAGCAAGTCCACATTGCTAGTAGGCACGTGAACATCCTGACGAGTACTTTGCCTGGGACTGCGCACGATCAACGGGACATGGATGACCGGGTCATATATCATCTTCGTCCAATGGCCGAGCTCCCCACGTTCGAACATTTCGCCGTGATCCGAGGTAATAAAGATATAACTATTCTCGGTCAGCCCGGACTGTTTCAGGTAATCCAGTAGCCGTCTCACTTCCTGGTCCCAGCTGGCGAGGAATTCATCGTAGTAGCGATGCTCCAATTGAAGCTGATCGTATGTGTACTTCGTCTCCGAAAGTTCATGGATTGGCTTTTGGGCGGGTAACCAGCCATCGTTTTTGAAACTGTCGAAAAATTGCTTGGTAGGCGCATACGGTTCATGCGGCGGATAGAAATGAATATAGGTCAGGCTCGGTTGTTCGAGTCCTTTCAGCAGTTGAATGGCGCCATCGACCACATCGGGTAGTAGAAACGTCTCCAGGGCACCGGGCAAGCCACGCGGATAATCACTGCCATACTTCTGGGTGTTGCGCAACACGCGGCCTAATATATGCAGCCGGTAGAATGGTCCGAGGAACAAAGAGGCGTCTGTGCCTGCTCCTCGTTTAACGATGTTGTCTTCAATGCTGGCGAACGCGAGCTCTGCATCTTTTTTGAAGATACTGGCATCGTATAAGTCAATCTTCTGGATGTTGAATGACCAGTTGGGGATGTGCTGGTCTAGGTCGTGCTGCACTTGCAGCAGAATTTGGTCGGCGTATTTATTTTGAGTAAAGGCGAAGGTGGAATGAGTCGACTCTAGTGCCGAAAAAATCGTATGTCCCGCGTGGACCGGTGCGAGTTCGGCTCCGAGTTGGATGGCGCGGTTGGACCATGGGTACAGTCCCGAGAGCAGGCTGGATGTGCCCGGGGTTGTAAATGTCGCCGTTGCGTAGTGCTTGTGATAGACAGTCGCATTCTGCGCGAATGCCTCCAGGTTGGGCATCGTCATGCGCGGGTAACCATACATTGACAAATGATGCTGCGACCAGGCGTCGAACACGATGATGATGATGTTCGGGCGATTCGCATCCGCCAGGACCCCGCGTTTTGCGAAGGGACGCGAATATATTCCTACAGGCACGAGCGAGATCAGCTTTAAAAATTCCCGCCGGGTTAGTCCACGAGATCGTTGCATAGCAATCCGATCCCTAGACCAGATTTCTGACGGTGACCGCAAGCAAAGAAATAATCCCAATGGGAAGATAAACAAAGAGCATGATCAAAAACCGGTCCTGTACTTTGACGAGCAAGTTCTGCAATTGCGGCTTGGTGTGCAGAACGCGAATAAGGACTGCGATCAATACAATGGGAACGATGGAGAAGAGGATAAGATGGAATGTAGAGGGAAAAACCTCTTCCAAGGATTTTTGGACGAGGAAGGCATCCACAGTGGCGATCAGAAGGATGACAAATCCTTTGTAGGCAAATCCGTCCCGGAGCCAAGTCGAAGGCACCAGGGCGCTGAAGAGGATTAAGAGCCCTGTCGCTGCCAGGCTTTCGAGGAGGGCAAACGCCATCGTATAAGCGAAGATGGTACTAATTTTCCCGAGCGTCAGATAGAGCAGGAACGAGGAAAGTTTATGAAAAAAACCAAGAATAGCCCAGGTAAAACAGACAAAAACGGCAACACTTAGAACGGCGATGATTTCACTTCGCCGCGGGAAGCGGTTATGAATAGAATTCAGGTTCAGGCGTTCCCTGGCCTTCCTGGCGGAGGGAATGGTAGGGGCGGGCTGCCCCTACTCTTCTCCGGCCAGCAACTTAATTCTCTCCCAAGGCTTCAGTGATTCGTCTTCCGCGAGCAGAGTTCTCAATTCATACATTTCATCACGTAAAGCAGCGGCTTTTTCGAACTCGAGATTGCGTGCTGCATCCTTCATTTGTTTTTCCAAGTCGCCGATAATTCTCTGCAGCTCGTTGCGCGGCAACCCACCGGCACCCTTGGCGCGATATTCCCCTTTTGCATCACTCACCGATTTGACCGACATTTCCTCGGTCAGATCATGGATTGCCTTATGAATACTAACAGGGACGATGCCATGTTCTTCGTTATATTTCACCTGCTTGGCACGGCGACGGTTCGTCTCGTCGATGGCGCGCTTCATCGAATCGGTCATGCGGTCGGCGTACATGATCACCCGTCCGTTGACATGACGGGCCGCGCGTCCGGTAGTTTGGATGAGCGCCGTCTCAGAACGCAGGAAGCCTTCTTTGTCCGCGTCGAGGATTGCTACCAGTGAAACCTCGGGCAAGTCCAAGCCTTCACGCAACAGGTTGATTCCTACCAGTACATCAAAAACACCCAGACGCAAATCACGCAAAATTCCTACTCGCTCTAGTGTTTCCACTTCTGAATGCAGGTAGTGGACTTTCATCCCCAGTTCCTGCAGATACTCGGATAAATCTTCAGACATGCGTTTCGTCAGCGTGGTGACCAAAGCGCGCTCGCCTCGTTCCACACGCTGCTTAATTTCACCTACCAGATCGTCCACCTGTCCCTTGGTGGGACGCACCTCGACCTGCGGATCTACAAGTCCTGTCGGGCGGATGATCTGCTCAACGACCTGGTCCGCTCTATTCATCTCATAGGGTCCCGGTGTGGCAGAGGTGTAGATTGTGTCACCCATCACCTGTTCGAACTCATCGAACTTGAGCGGACGATTGTCCATCGCGCTGGGCAACCGGAAACCATATTCGACAAGAGTCTCCTTGCGGGCACGGTCACCGTTGTACATGCCGCGGATCTGGGGAACAGTCATGTGACTCTCGTCGATGACCAGCAGATAATCGCTGGGCAAAAAGTCGATCATCGTCCACGGATGTGTGCCGGGGGCACGACCATCCAAATGGCGCGAATAATTCTCGATGCCGGAACAATAACCAACTTCCTTGAGCATCTCCAGGTCATAGCGCGTGCGCTGCTCGAGTCGCTGCGCTTCGAGATACTTACCGGTCTCTTTGAACTGCGCCAGCCGACCTTCCAATTCACCTTCAATATTTTTGATTGCATCCTTCAACCGTTCGGCATCTGTCAGATATTGCTTGGCAGGATAAATGGACACTTCCTGCGGCTCATCGAAGATTTCGCCCGTCAGCGGGCTGAACTGCATGATGCGCTCCACTTCGTCGCCAAAGAAGGTGATGCGGTAACCCTTTTTATCCTCATAGGCAGGGATGATCTCGAGCGTATCACCGCGCACACGGAAGGTACCGGGACGCAGTTCCATGTCGTTGCGCTGATACTGTGACTCGATCAATTGCCGCAGCAGTGCGTTACGACGGTACAACTGCCCCACTTGTAGGACGACGGTGCCTTTGCCGAATTCCTCTGGTGAGCCCAAACCATAGATGCACGATACCGAAGCGACGATGATCACATCTCGCCGTGAGACAAGCGCAGTTGTTGCAGCGAGGCGCAGACGCTCGATCTCTTCATTGATCTCCGTTTCTTTTTCGATATAGAGATCATGGCGCGGCACGTACGCCTCGGGCTGGTAATAGTCGTAATAGCTTACGAAGTAAGAAACCGCGTTTTCAGGAAAGAATTCTTTGAACTCGGCATACAACTGCGCGGCAAGCGTCTTGTTGTGCGCCATGATCAACGCCGGCTTCTGCACCTGCTGGATCACAGACGCGATGGTAAAGGTCTTTCCGGTGCCAGTGGCGCCAAGTAACACCTGGTGTTTTTTGCCGGAGTGTATGCCATCCACAAGTCCCTGGATAGCTTCGGGCTGGTCGCCCATCGGTTGGAACGGGGCATGAAGTTTAAATGTCATATAAAGGTTTTAGGGGTCTGAATTGGATTGTGCGAACGTGCGTTCTATTTTATCACGCTTTCCACGCTCTCCTCGTACCACGCTCGGCTTATATTCTTTTAACGAAGCAGCTTTACAGCACGTGATGATCGTGTCAAAGCGCGGCTCTGGTGCTGTAGCACGAAAACCAACGAGTATAATCACGCCAATCTCTGGAGGAGAGAATCATGAAACTACTCTTAAGTCTTGTCAGTGGGGTAATCTTTGTGGGCGGGCTTGTTTTCTTTCTGCAGGGCATCAACATCCTGCCCGGCAGTTTTATGACCGGCGACCCACAATGGGCGATCAACGGCGGGATCATCATGGTCGTCGCTTTAGGATTATTCTTTTTTGCCAATCGTAGCAGATAAAATGAGCGAAGCGATCCGGGTCGGCGACCGGGTAGAGATCTTTCTCGATGCCAAAACCTGGGGTAGTGAAGGCTGGTTCATCGGAAAGGTCGTGCGCATCGATCCCTATTCCGAACACCGCAGCTTTCACTGGGTTGAGCTCGATGAAGAATCAGTAGCCGCTCTAGGCAAAGGAGTCCGGTTTATCTCCGTGTTGAATCCCAAGAATATTCGTAAGACTCAGTAAGGATGAATTCCATGAGCGAGTCTAAGGATTGGTGGGGCTTTCCAATCGCTTTGATATTATGTCGTCACGTTTTTGTAGAGGTAATGAGATGAATAGGAAACTGGCATTTCTCCCTTTGTTGCTCATGTTGTCGAGTATCCTGCTCTCCGCCTGCAGCGGGCTGCTTTCCTTGGAGGATGAGCCTGCTAGTGGAGCGTTTGGTCCTCAATACTCCTCGCCGGAACGTCAAATGCGTACATTTGAATCGCTCTGGAAAAACATGGAAGACTCTTACATTTATTATGACTCCGCAGGTGTGAACTGGAATTCGGTGCATGAAAAATATGTAAATAAGATTAAAGGCGGATTGGATACAGAGCAATTCACCGCTCTGCTCAAAGGCCTGGAAACGGAGCTACCAGAGGGAGGCGTGGTCTACCAATCCCGCCCTGAGCGTGTCGAAACCGATATCTCCAATGCTTCCGTCCCGGCGGCGATCGAGGGCATTGGCGCGATCCTGAACTTTGAAGAGAAGGACCAGCCGCACCTTGTTGTCATGTCTGTGATCGAAGGGTCCCCGGCCGAGGCGGCGGGATTGAAGGCGCACGACAGCATCATGACCATCGACGACAAACCCATTACGGTCGAGGAAGGCGCGAACGCAACCCGTCGCATCCGCGGAGCAGCCGGTTCCTCCGTGACCCTGGGGGTGCGCTCACCGGGCGAGCAAGAGCGTTCTATCAAGATCAAGCGGGCAAAGATCACTGGCTCTCCAAAACTCCAGGCGTATAACATCGTCGGTACCGATTATGCCTACCTGCTTTTCCCGCCGGTAGAATACCAGGGACTGGACCAGGATGTCTTCAACAGCTTGAAGACCCTCGCAGCCGACCGTGAATTGAACGGGCTAATCCTGGACCTGCGAATTGCCAGCGCCACGCCGCAATGGCCGCTTGAGACGCTGCTCACTATTTTCCAAAATGGCAAGATCGGTGAATTCTATAACCGCAGTAAGAGAAGTGCTCTGGAAGTTAAGGGGCAGGATGTTGCCGGTTCGCAGACAATGCCCCTGGTTGTCCTGGTGGGCGAAAAGACGCAAGGCTTCGCCGAAATTTTTGCTGCTGGTCTGCAATTGAATAAACGAGCAGTGATTGTCGGCGAGAAGACGCCAGGCGCAGTGGAAACACAGGCCGTGTTTTACCTGCCAGATGGCTCGCGTTTTTTTGTGGAAAGCACCTCCTTCAAGTTGGCAAACGGTGAAGAGCTTGGGAATACGGGCGTTGTCCCGGATGTCTCAGTGTCGGGGCGCTGGGAGGAGATCGATCCGAATCACGATCCGGTGCTTGATAAGGCGATTGAAATTTTAGAGAAGACAAAATGAAAAAGTTATTGAGCTTCCTTCTGACCGCTGTGCTACTTTCGTCCTGCCTGCCTCGCAATGTGCAGGTGCCGCAGAGTCCGCTGCTGCCATTACTCGAGAGAAAGTCGGGCTTGCTCGCTTATATCGGTGTGGACTGGAATATTTATACAGCAGATCAGGCCGGGAAAAACGTCATCGCTTATACCGAGGATGCGAAAGTTCCCGCCAAAGCTACTGATCCGTTCCAATATTATGCCTATCCCACTTGGTCACACGATGGCAACAGCATTGGCTTCGTGGGTGTAAGAGGCCAAGGCGATAAAAGATCGGCCGATATCTACATTGCAAACGTGAAGGAGGACGCTGAGAAAGTATTTTCGAGCGATAACGAGCACCCGTTTTACTTGTCCTGGTCACCGGATAATACCAACCTGGGCTTCCTCTCCACCACTGCCGATGGACAATCCATGATTTTGCAAAGCATTTCGAGCAGCAGCAAGGATCGGACGTTGATCGACACAGGCACGCCCTATTACTGGTCCTGGGCGCCGGATGGCAAGACGATGATCGTCCACGCCGGATCAGCGCAGAGCACGGCTCCCGAGCATGTAGCGTTCCTCAAAGTCGACTCTGATATCACCGAGGATGGTCTCGACTCTACGCCCGCCGCATTCCAGGCCCCGGCCTGGTCACCGGACGGAAAAAGTATTCTGATGACGCGCATCAACGACCAGAAAAAGAATGAGATTATCATCACCGATGCACAGGGCAAATTTGAAAAGGCGATTGGCACGTACGCGTTGAATTCTGCCTTTGCCTGGTCCCATCACAGTGATATGGTTGCCTACATCGAAGGCAAGCAACAGGTCGCCGCCGGAACGCTGGGAACGTTACACGTCGTGGATGCTAAAACGAATGAGGAACTCTTCAAGGACGAGGATGATGTTTTTGCCTTCTTTTGGTCCCCGAATGATCAGAAAATCGCTTACTTTGTTCCCAAGCTTTTAAGCGGCTCTTCTTCCTCCGGTGGAAGTACAGATTCCGCGACACAGAACCAACAGCAGCAGTTGTTGCTGCAATTAAAGATGTTGGATATCAACTCAGGCAAGAGCAAGGAGCTCTACACCTTCCCTCCCACCGATCAATTTGCCGCCATCATTCCCTATTTCGACCAATACCACCAATCGGCGACGATCTGGTCACCGGATAGTAACAACATCGTGCTTTCCTTCCTCGGTCAGGATGGTGCTCCCGGAATCGCCGTCGTCGCTGCCTCGGGTCAATTGGAGCCGCGCGTAGTCGCACAAGGTTATCTGGCATTTTGGTCGTGGAAATAACGTAAGGGCGAAGAGCTGGTCATCCCTGCAGGATACTCAAATAAAAACTGGCTGGAATATCCAGCCAGTTTTTATTTATGCACCGTTCGAATTTGTCTTCCGCTTGGGCGTGATTTTCTTCTTTGTTTTTTCTTCTTCTTTTTCGGCGGTTACGATGGTCTCTTCCACTAGGGACTTTAGCAGGTTTTCACTATCTACGGTATTGCTGCCTTCCAGTGCCGCAGACTGGATGATCTCAATACACTGCTTGCCTGTCATGTCATTTTGCGCAAGTAAAGCCTGTGCCACCGCGTGAACCTCTGGCGCATGCTGAGTCAGGATCTGTGTGGTCTGGTCTTCGAGTTTGCGCCAGAACTTTTGCACCATTTCCGATTTACCCTTCTCAATGCTCATATCCTGTTGCATATCCAACGGCGGACCAAAATACCCGTAATGAGCGAGTTGCCATAACCGGGCGCGGACTTGCTGAAAATCGCTCGTTGCACCGGTCCAATACTCTCCGAGGAAAATTTTTGTTGCTACATGACCGGCCATGGAAACCATAATATCGGCTAGAAAGCTGCGTAGTGGCAGAGCGTAGATATCATAGTTAGGAACCGGCAGTACGTACCCAAGTGCTTCCGAGCGTCGAACAATGCTCACGCGTACGATGCGCTGCTCCGGTCGGAGATAATATTGCAGCACTGCGTGACCGGCTTCATGATATGCCACCTGTCGCCGCTGATCCTCTTCCATTTCCTCAATCGGGTTTTCCAAGCCCATTGCCTGTTCCTGGAACGCCAGCTCGATATCGTGCTGTGCTACCCGCTCACGCCCATCGAACAACGCCAGGCGAACCGCATCTTTCGTAATCGCGGACATGATCCGAGCCGGTGTTGCCCATGAGGTATCGCTGACAATCGCTTCAATATCTACCGATTCGTCTGTTCTGATTTTATTCACGTAGTATTTCACCATCTCGCGACGACCGGATCGATCTGGTTTATTCACCACCACTGTCCGGTCGAAACGGCCTGGACGTGTGAGCGCCGGGTCGAGTACATCCGGTCGGTTGGTAGAACCCATGAATAACACATGCCAGTCACGCGGCGGGACAGGTTTCTTGCGTAGTTGAAACCAGCGTGCGCGCAGCTTTTCCCAGCGCGTCAATTCACCAATACCATCCATTTCATAAAGCAGACGAGTTAACGCACCAGTTCCAGCCCCCATCATACCGCCCATGCCCATACCTACGCCGCCTTGTCCGCCCATCACGCCACCGCGCGACATGCCGACGGCGTCGATTTCGTCAATATAAGCGATACACGCCCCATATTCGCGGGCGAGCTTGCGCGCCTGCCCAATAAAGCGGATCATCTTTAACACATCCACACCCCAGAACATGGCACGGAAGCCCGATCCCTCGATCGAGATAAAGGCGATCCCCGCCTCACCCGCCATCGCCTTCGCCAAAAGTGTTTTTCCCGTCCCGGGCTCACCGTACAGCAGCAGCCCGTTGATGAATTGACCACCCATGCGCTGGAATTTGCCACGGTCGGAAAGGAGCGAAATCCATTGGCGCACCATCTTGATCAGGTTCGGCTGGCCTTTGTAATCGTCGAAGGTCACTTGCTTCGGGTCGCCCGGGCGTATAACCTCCACACGGGATTGCGCCATAAACCAGAAGATCGCCACGAACTGGATTACGGCGAATGCAATCACGAACAAAATCCGTAATGCAAAGCCAAGGACGACAAGCACAATGTTGAGCACTTCAGGGCTGATGATCGCCCAGTAAATCAGCCCGTTAAACGCGGCCCACGCCAGGATGCCGAAGAAAAAGCGCGCCGGTTTCCCGGAAGCTGCCCAAATGAACACTCGCAGCTGAATATAAAGAAAGAATAGACCCAGCAAAACATAGCCAAGAAGGATCAAGCCATTGAAGATCTGGATGCGGGCATTATCAGAAATGATTGCCAGGGAGACAAGCAAATTAATCCCGGCCCATAAGAACAAGGCAAACAATGTCTTGAAACGCCAAACGCGCATGTTACTGAGCACATAACCAAGCGCGCCCAGAGAAAGTGGGTTGAACCACCAGGCAATGGCAATGCCATAGGTAAGGATCGTAGCGCGCGTCGAACGCGAAGCATTATTCAAGAGAAAAACAATGACTGGAATGGAGATAAAAAGAGTAGCAAGTAAACCAATCACCCACCCAAGTGCGCCGTAAAAATCTGTAGTGGCTCTCACGGCATAAGACGTACGTGCCTTCTGTGATGGGTCCCCAGGGCGCAAATCCAGGATCTTGTTATCTGCACCTTGAGGAGTCAATTCTGTAGCCGACATAATTCACCTCATGATTTATAGAGCGTTTGCCGCTCTTCGAACTATACAATTGTACCTTTGTATTTTTACGGGAAAAACACCAATAGAAAGCGTAGATAATGCTGCGGCATTGTGCAAAAGAGTCTACCCCAAAAGGGATAGGGGTACAATCCAACTCTGGAACTCTTATCCATTCTTAATCACGGACGTGCGACATTTTGTAATAGAGACGCCGCATGGCTGGTAATCTTACGAGACCATTCTGCCTTGGCACAGTCGCTACCAACTTCCGTTTTATCGAGGTTTCCGTCGCTTCTAGACCTGCGCCAAGGAGTCGAAAAGGCAAAAAATCCATGAATTCCAAACAATTATCTTTATCACATCTAATCCGATACCCTGCCTCCCATAATGAGAATTTCGCCTCAAAGTATCCAACGATCCTCGCCCTACACGGACGCGGCAGCAACGAGGAGGATTTAATCGGGCTGGCAACTTATCTTCCAGATGATTTGCTTTGGATAAGTCCGCGCGGCACCTTTTCCCTTGGCCCGGACGCCTACGAATGGTTTCAAATCACCCAGATCGGCAAACCAGATCCAATCAGACTGGCAAATGCTCTCAGCACGGTTGATCACTTCATCGACGAGATTTTGCAGAGCTACCCTATTGATCAAGACAGGCTCTATCTGCTTGGCTTCAGCCAGGGAAGCATCGTCTCCTTGTCCTATGCCCTGATCAAACCGCTGCGCGTCGCAGGAGTTATTGCGCAATCGGGATATCTGCCTTCCGAATCGGGTTTACAAATTGACAACGTTGGTGTCAGAAACAAGCCATTCCTTCTCACCCATGGCATCCAAGATGCGATGCTTCCCATTGATTGGGCGCGTCGCAGCCGGGATACCCTGCAGGCCCTGGGGGTCGATCTGGAATATTATGAATTCAACATGGGACATCAAGTCACAGCAGAGTCATTAACTTTTATTTCCACCTGGCTCGAGAAACAATTGCAGAAGCAATGAGCGTCATACAACTCCTGCAACAAGCCATTGAAGCGCGGCACCATCTTTTCGATGCTGCGCATCACTCGGCATTCCGGTTATTTAATGGCTTTAGCGAAGGCGACCCTGATCTTGTGATTGACTTGTATGGGGCTACGCTTGTATTTCATAACTATGCGGAGGATGTGACACAAGGGCTAGCACAGGTGAAGCAGGCACATGAATTTTTACTCCATCTGCTACCGTGGATACACGCAGAGGTTGTCAAGACGCGGAGTGGTCTCACTCAGATGGAAAGGCGTGGTCAATTATTTTTTGGCGACAACCCTGACGACAAGATTCAAGAACAAAACATCTGGTACGCAATCGATTTGATGATGAACCGCGACGCGAGCTTTTATCTCGACACGCGCTATCTTCGTCAATGGCTGATAAAAAATATGCGTGACAAATCCGTGTTGAATACATTTGCCTACACCGGCAGTCTGGGTGTCGCGGCACTAGCCGGTGGAGCAAACCGCGTGGTGCAATTGGATTTGAATAGGCAGTTTTTGAATCTCGCCAAGGAATCATACGCACTCAATGGCTTTCCTGTTCCCAAGCGTGATTTCATCGTTGCAGACTTTTTCCCAGCCATCAGTCGGTTTAAACACGGCGGTGAACGGTTCGATTGTATCTTGATCGATCCGCCCTTCTTCTCGACCACATCCAAAGGCAAAGTGGACCAGGTCCATGAAAGCGCACGGCTGATCAACAAAGTTCGACCACTAATTAACGATGGCGGAACGCTCGTGGCGATCAATAACGCATTGTATGTCAGCGGCGGGGAATATATACAGACGCTGGAGTCGCTATGCAAGGATGGCTATCTAAAGATCAAAGAGTTAATTCCTGTACCCGAAGATGTAATTGGGTACAATCGAACCAACGCCCCAATCACGGATCCCAGTCCATTTAATCATTCGACTAAGATTGCTATTCTGGATGTTAAGCGTAAGTAATAGGAGCATCAAGCTTTAGGAGAGACTATGACCCATCCACTCGTCGACCAACTCCGTTTTACACGCCTCGAATGGTTACGCGGGCTCGACGACGTAACCGAAGAGGAAGGCGCACGTCGCTTTGCAGCGATGAACTGTATTAGCTGGACAGTAGGTCATCTTGCCTGGCATGAGCAGCGCACGTTTTTGCAGCGACCGCAGGGCAAGATCATTTTTCCGCAGCTGAATGAATTATTTGCATATGGTGCACGGGCGAATACGCCATCCCTAAAGGAGATGATGGAGCTCTGGCAGATCGTCAGCGAAACAGCCGATCCCTTTTTGGATACCCTAACGACTGAAGCCTTACAAGCTGATTTGCTGTTGAAGGGGGAGTCTGTCGGACAATCACTTGGGTCGGCACTACGGCGCATTACCTATCATTACTGGTATCACATTGGCGAGATTCAGGCCATCCGTCAAATGCTTGGGCACACGAATCTGCCAGAGTACGTGGGTGATATCGAAACAGAAGCACCATATCGTCCGGAGTGATCTTTCACCATCCATGAACACTTTGTATGTGAGCGAACGCAAAAAGTGGCGAGCCTGGCTTCGTAAGAATTACAAAACCGCCACAGAGATCTGGCTGGTCTACTATAAAAAAGGGACAGGCAAGCCGCGCATCGCATATAACGACGCGGTCGAAGAGGCGCTATGTTTTGGCTGGATCGACAGCACGGTACGCACGATTGACGAGGAACGATTCGCCCAACGGTTTTCCCCGCGCAAATCGAATAGTAAATATTCCCCGGCCAACAAGGAACGGTTACGTTTTTTACTGGAGAAGAAACAAGTAATCAAGGAAGTACGCGAAACGTTGGGGGATCTTTCGACGGAAAAGTTTGTCATCCCTAAAGATATTCTTGACCAAATCAAATCGAACAAAGAAGCCTGGAAGCACTTTCAAAAATTCTCCCCTGCTTACAAACGAATCCGCATCGGATTCATCGAAGGCGCGCGCAAGCGACCTGCTGAATTCAAGAAGCGACTGAATTACTTTATCAAGATGACAGAACAGAATAAACAATTTGGATTTGGGGGAATCGAGAAGCATTATTGATTTCCTGTGAACTTGCTGAGGAATTCTTGCTGCCTCGCGGGAATTCTGCTTAAAATAGAGTTGGCTGCTCGGGTACATCGGGTTCGATCTCATCCCACGGCAGCGGAGGCAGATCGACATGCTGTGCAATCCGATGATACAGCTCCCGGGCGATGAGTGGTGCGGTAAGGTTTTCCGGCGAGTGACAAAACACATAGGCGTCAGCACCCGCCTGGAGTTGCGAGGCGAGATACGTCTCCCACTCCTCCAAAAATGGATCGTTGAACTTCAAATCAGGATGGCCAATATAGCGGATGAAGACAAAATCCGTGGTACGCGCTGGAATCACCGGGACATCGGGTTTGCGTTCCCGGGTGCCTACTAAGCTGCCATAGGTGGTTCCGTCCAGGATCTCGTCGCCTGCCAAATCTCGAATTGGACGCGTATCTATCGTGACACGTGCCATGTTATGTTCGACAAGTAACTGATTCAGTTCCTCGTTGTAGGGGGGGTCAAACCAATCCAAATGACGAACTTCGACCGCCAGGCGTATCTCCTGCGGCCAAACGTCGAGAAAGGCTTGCAGCTCTCCGATCACCTGTGGCGAAAAGCGCGGCGGCAGTTGTAAAAACATGGGCCCGAGTCTTTCCCCGAGACCTTGCATGACCTCAATGAATTGCTGCGCGCGCGGAATGTTGTCGATCAACGTGCCTTCGTGGCTGATTGCTTTGGGGACCTTGGGGCAGAATCGAAACGTCGAAGGTGTCTCCGCGACCCAGCCCTCCACTGTCTTCTGGGCTGGAACCGCATAAAAGGTGGTGTTGCCCTCGATGGTTGTCACGCGGCGTGCATATTCGCGCAAAAAATCCTTGGGCTTCGTATCCGCCGGATAAAAATTACCTACCCAGCCTTTGAACGACCAAACAGGACAGCCAATGTATAAGGTCATAATTCGAATATACCTCCGCCAGAATGCACAAGTTGTACTCTTTTAAAACGTATTGAGTGCGGTAGGGTTATTCTGTAATATTTCCGACGATCCCGGTCTATTCTTCGAAAGAAGAGTGTCATTTGGTAAAATTGGCTAACTTCGGTCGTACTACATTGTTTCATCAATCCGGCGTTTGCGGTATAAGTAAGCAAAGAGAGAGGCAGGCAAAAATATCGGTCTTTGCAGGTGCGCGCCCAGGGTGCAGGACAAATTTAGAGCGGGATCTATGAGAAAACCAAGTCCCGGTTTATGTCACGGGTTAGCGACCCTGTAATCCTCCTTAAAATAGTAAAAGCATGGAATCATTTCATGGACACTTACGTACCCTCATCTAAAGTCGCTTTACCAAAGTTTACAGTGGAGGAAACCAGGGGCTTGCAGGATTATTGGGGAGTTTACGAAGAGCACCGGCAGAACATCACCTCTAACCTGGTTAACCTAGCGGGAGAATTTCCAGAATTTAGATTTATATTACAGAATTCGTCCTTGCAACCGACTCCCGAGCAACAAAAAGCAAACATCGAAAAGCAACACCGCGCGATTTACAATGGCGAGTGGGAACCCTACATAGAATCTCTTTGGCAGCAGGGAAAAATATATGCACAGGCCGGTATGAGCTTTCACGCCTGGTTTGAAATTACAGGTGCGTTCCGCACGTTGGTTCGACCTTATCTGTTAGATGCATTCGGTGATTCGCCACAGCGACTGCTGACCTCCCTCCAGGGGGCTGATCGCTTCCTCGACTTCACACTGGGCGTGATCGGCGAGAGCTATCTTGATACGAAACAGCAGCTGATTCAGAACCACGAAAAAACTATTCAGGCGGCGATGGAGCGAGAACGATCAGATATCCGCTTTCGCGGCTTGCTCGAATCTGCACCGGATGCAATCGTTGTTGTAGATCGTACTGGTAAGATCGTTTTGGTCAACTCACAAATGGAAAAGATGTTTGGATATGAACGTGACGAAATCATCGGTCAATTTGTGGAAAAACTCGTGCCGCAACAGTTCTCAGACAAGCATCCCTCTCATCGGACGGGATACTTCCAGGAGCCGCGTGTCCGCCCGATGGGAACCGGCTTAGAGCTGTTTGGCGTGCGCAAGGATGGGACCGAATTTCCTGTGGAGATCAGCCTGAGTCCCCTTGAGACCGATGACGGAATCCTCGTCACCGCCTCCATACGCGATGTCAGCGAGCGGAAGGTTGCCGAAGCAAAAATCAAGCAATTGAACACAGACATGGAGGCCCGTGCCATCCAATTAGAAGCGACCAACAAGGAGCTCGAGGCGTTCAGCTATTCCGTTTCGCATGATCTGCGCGCGCCTCTACGCACCATTGATGGATTCAGTCTCGCAATTCTGGAGGATTACGGCGATCAATTAGACGACGAAGGCCGCAACTACCTGATGCGCATCCGTACCGCCGCCCAGCGCATGGCACAGCTGATCGACGACCTGCTGAATCTTTCGCGGGTGACACGCTCACCATTCACCCCTGAACCAACGAATTTAAGCACGATTGTCCAGCATATTGCCCGGGAGCTGCAGCAAACGGACCCGAACCGCATTGTCGATTTCTCGATTGCTCCCAATGTAATTGCCAGAAGCGATCCTCGCCTGATCAAAGTTGTGTTGGAAAACTTGCTTAGCAACGCCTGGAAGTTTACATCAAAGCAGAATTTGGCGCGGATCGAGTTCGGCGTCACTGCAGATCATACAGATGAGCCCGTCTATTTCGTGCGTGATAATGGTGCTGGCTTTGATATGGCCTTTGTCAACAAATTGTTTGGCGCATTTCAACGCTTGCACACAACTTCGGAATTTCCAGGCATTGGCATTGGTCTCGCGATTGTGCAGCGTATTATCAACAGACACGGCGGGCGTGTCTGGGCGGAAGGGGAAGAAAGCAAGGGTGCAGTTTTCTTCTTTACCTTATAATGCAAGATCTAATGTAGGAAGATCATAGTCTTGCAACGTCTATCCAACCATAGGAGCTTTTCGTTATGACCTATAAGATGATCCTTCTCGTCGAAGATAACGCTGATGATGAAGCACTGACCTTGAGAGCGTTGAATAAAAGCAAGATTGCCAACACAATTGTCGTGGTCCGCGACGGAGCGGAAGCACTGGATTATTTATTTTGCACCGGCTCATATGCAGACCGCAATCCCCTGGACCTGCCTCAGGTCATCTTACTTGATTTGAAGCTGCCCAAAATAGACGGGCTGGAAGTTCTTCGTCGACTCCGCGCCGAGCCTCGCACACATATGCTACCGGTTGTCATCCTTACTTCCTCAAAAGAAGAGCAGGATCTGGTCAACGCCTATTCGAGTGGCGCCAACTCCTACGTCCGCAAGCCGGTGGATTTTACTCAATTTGTGGAAGCCATCCGCCAGCTCGGCCTATATTGGCTTGTACTCAACGAGGTTCCTCCCTTGTAAAGTATGGAAGAGAAGAAACTGCTGCGTATTCTCCTGGTTGAGGATTCAGATAATGACGCACAATTATTGTTGCGTGAGGTTCGCCGCGCCGGTTACCAGATCGAGTATACGCGCGTCGAAACTGCGGAGGCGCTGAAAGGGAATCTCGCCGACCGACAGTGGGATGTTGTTCTCTGTGATTATTCCCTGCCCCATCTCGATGCACCGCACGCACTGGAGATCGTGAAAGGAACTGGTCTAGATTTGCCGTTTATCATCGTCAGTGGGACGATTGGTGAGGACAGCGCGGTCACTGCGCTGAAAGCCGGCGCGCACGATTTCATCATCAAAGGCAAATACGCCCGTCTCGGACCCGCCCTCGAGCGCGAGATGCGTGAAGCGCGGGTACGTCAGGAACGCAAGCGTGCTGAGGAGGCTTTGCGCGAGAAAGAGCACTTGCTGTCCGAAGCGCAGCGGATCGGCCATATTGGTAGCTGGAGTCTCGAGATTCCCAGCGATACTATGCAATTCACGGATGAAATGTACCAGCTGCTCGATGTAACCCCGGAAGAATTTCAGCATAACACGCAGGGCCTCCTCAACGTCATTTATGCCGAAGATCGTCCGCTCGCTGCGAAATGGATGGAGGAAGTGAAAACAGGGCGCAGTACCAAGGAGTTGGATCTTCGCATTTTCCGCTCCAATGGCGAACTGCGCTACATCCATTACAGAGGCGCGGTTTTGTTTGATGATCGTGGAGCTCCGAAACGGTTCGTCGCCACTGCCCAGGATATTTCGGAACGAAAACTTTCCGAGATCCAGATTCGCCAGCAAATTTCTCGGCTGACGGCACTCCGTACTATTGATCAGGCGATTACCTCCAGTTTTGATCTGCGCTTTACGCTGGACTTATTTCTCTCCCAGGTCATC
>DATHUN010000573.1:0-3147 GCA_035462205.1 Anaerolineales bacterium | reverse complement strand
CACTGCTTCGTGGCAGAACAAATCCAAGCGTTTATCGAGGCACAACAGCTTCTCAGCGAATCCTGAATGACGATGAGTCCGTCCTCTACCTAAATCCTAGATTCAAAATAGAAAGGTGACAACTATGACCAATACGAATGGAGGAAAACAGTCTATGCAAGAGATAAAAGAAATCATCAAAGGATATATCCTTGAAGAATTTCTCCCCGGAGAGAACCCGACCGCGCTGACCGACTCGACCCCGCTCATTACGGCAGGCATCCTCGACTCGCTTGCGACGATAAAGCTGGTGGCATTTCTCGAAGAGCGATTTCGGATTCAAATTCAGGCGCATGAGACAATGGTTGATTATCTAAACACGTTAACTGACATTGCGCAACTTGTCAGCTCTAAGATGTAGAGGAGATGTCTGCCTGTGCAACGCATTCTATCTATCAGCAATTGGTGGAACAAGCTTCTCCCGTTCGCGTTTATCCTAGCTGGCGCCAGCATAACAGTTATAGCCTTGGCTGCTGATCTTCTAGACTTTGGCGGCCCGCAAGGAATTGGCCCAAGGCAAGTCTCCCTGGCTATGAGTGGGTTGGCTCTTTTCCTGGCTGGCGTCAGCTTGATTTCCCCCACCAGGCAGCATTACATCAGTGAAAGTCTTCTGATTGTGTTAGCGGCAATGGCAGTGGCCTTCGCCGCTGACCTAATCGTCATAAATGGCTTGCCTGATTTTGGTGCGAAGCACCTTGTGCTGGCCTCGATCACATTTAGCATTCTGTCAATCGGCACGATCCCAGCGTTAACGGTGGGTCGGACAACCGCCGGCCCCTGGCTTAACCTTTTTACCTTGGATAAGCCCCAGATCAGCAAGTTTCTAAGCATAGTCGTTCAGCTTAGCCTCTTGGTAGTAGTGATCCGACTATTTCATTTGGAGAACCAAGCCTTCTATCAGAATCTCATGCTGCTAACCTTTTATGGGTTTGTGATTCATTATTTTCTGCCTTCCCACTATCGTCTCCCCTTTTTCCTTTTGATCTCGCTGGCCGCGATTGCCGGAATTCTGGGTTTCGTAAATAGTTTGTGGTTAATTGGGATTGGACTGGGTCTCATTGGCATCTGTCACCTGCCATTTTCCTATAACGTCAGGATCGGGATACTGCTCGCTGTCGGCACTGGACTGGTTGCATTACGGGCCGGTTGGATAAAGGACTCTTCGCTGGATGTCATCTGGCCAGTGTTAGCCTCCATGTTTATGTTCCGGTTGATGATATATATCTATGATCTCAAGCATGGTAAGGCAGCGCCAACACTCACCAGCACCCTGTCTTATTTTTTCCTCTTGCCAAACGTGGTTTTTCCTTTCTTCCCCGTTGTCGATTACAGCACTTTTCGTCGGACGTATTACAACGAGGACCAATACGGGATTTATCAGAAAGGCCTAGATTGGATATTCCGGGGTGCGCTCCACCTCATCCTGTATCGCTATGTCAACTATTACGTCATGATCGCCCCGGTGGACGTAACGAATACGGCTGACCTGGTCCGTTACCTGATTTCCAATTTTGCCCTCTATCTGAGAATTTCCGGACAATTTCATGTGATCGTTGGACTCTTGCATCTGTTTGGTTTCAACTTGCCGGAAACTCACCACCTCTACTTCCTGGCTTCCAGCTTCACGGATTTATGGCGCCGGATCAATATTTATTGGACAGGCTTCATGATGAAGGTGTTCTTTTACCCGACGTACTTTCGAATCAAGCAGTGGGGAGCCATGACCAGCCTGGTCGTTGCGACTTCCTTTGTGTTTTTCATGACCTGGTTTCTGCATGCGTATCAATGGTTCTGGCTTCGGGGTACATTTCTTCTGACGGCGCCAGATATATTGTTCTGGTTTATTCTGGCATGTTTGGTGGTGGTCAATACGCTTTATGAGTCCAGGCGGGGTCGCGAACGAAGTTTAGGCCAGCGTTCCTCGTCAGTGAGGAACATCGCTGTCCTTGCGCTTCGTTCGGCAGGTACCTTCACAGTAATGGCAGTACTGTGGTCTCTCTGGAGCAGCGCTTCCATCCCCGATTGGATTTCACTTTTATCTGTGGTGAAGGTGACCTGGGAGAGCATTGCTACTTTGCTTATCAGCTTTGTGGCGATCACCGTCGTATTCGGCCTGACACTCTGGCTCGAAGCGCGCACCGAAAAGAATACCGGACGAAACGCAAAGCAGCCTGCTTTTTTCAGAACTGCCGCGATGACGGGTGGTTCTCTCTTGGCACTCTTTCTCATTGGGAATCCGGTGGTGTATGGCCACTTCGGTGGCCAGCTTCAACAAGTCGTCGGCGATTTGACATCGAATCGCCTCAGCAACCGGGAGGCTGCGCTTTTACAGCGAGGCTACTACGAGGATCTCGTTGGAGTGAATCAGTTCAATTCCCAGCTCTGGGAGATTTACTCGAAGCGTCCGTCCGATTGGCCCACCCTGACGGAAACGCCGGCAGCCCGATACATCAACGACAATTTCATTCTGGAGCTTGTTCCCTCTACGACGATCAACTTCCATGGCGCCACGATGAGCATCAACCGCTGGGGGATGCGCGACCGCGATTACGAGCAAGTCCCCGCGCCTGGCACATACCGCATTGCAATGACCGGCCCGTCTTTCGTGATGGGGTATGGCGTTGCTGATGGCGAAGATTTCGAGTCGCTGTTGGAAGACCGTCTAAATCGGGAAATTGTTGGTAGTCCATATCCCAAATATGAAATCCTGAACTTTGCCGTTCCTGGCTATTCTGCCATCCAGGACCTCATGGTCTTGGACCAAAAGACACGACCATTTCAACCGAACGCCTTCTTCTTCATGGCCCATCAGCGTGAAGAGGAGGCAGCGGTTTTGTATCTGGCTGATCGAATATCGGTCGGGGCTGATCTTCCCTATCCGGACCTGATGGAGCTGGCGCGCCAGGCAGGGGCCATCCCAGGAACCACGAAGGCTGAGGCGGAACGACTCCTGAAGCCCTATGGACCCGAGATCCTCTCACGGACGTATCGACGTATGGTAGAAGTTTCTCGAGCCCGTGGTATTCTGCCCGTTTGGATTTTCATGCCGACCTTAGAGAATCCGCTGCGGGCGGACGAAATTGCCCACCTGAAGCGTGTGGCTGAGGA
>DATHUN010000572.1:0-12757 GCA_035462205.1 Anaerolineales bacterium | reverse complement strand
CACGATAAAGTTGTATTGGCGTGAAGTTCGAGCTGAGACCCTGGTATGCAAAAGTCTGATTCCCTCATTCGCACCAAATTACATATACCCTTGGCCCGGCCAAGTCTGGTTGCTCGGACAAGGCTGCAGCAACAGATCCACCAGGGATTACGAGGCCCGCTTACCCTGATCGTTGCTCCTGCTGGTTTTGGCAAGACCACCTTGCTGACATCCTGCATCAGCGGTTGTGGAATGTCGGTTGCCTGGCTGTCCCTGGATAAGAATGACAATCAGGCAGGACGTTTCCTAAACTATGTGGTTGCAGCGTTACATCAAGCAGACAATAGGATTGGGCACGCGGCCACCCGACTCCTGGCGTCTCCGCAAGTGTTATCCGAGACGGTCTTGACCAGCCTCATTAATGATCTCGATAGTACCGGTGACGAAGTTGTCTTTGTATTGGATGATTACCATTTTATTAGTAGCCAGGCTGTGCATGAAGAAACAACTTTTCTGCTTGAGCATTGCCCCAGTACACTTCATATCGTGATCGCTACACGTTCAGATCCCCCACTTCCTGTAGCTCGTTTGCGCGGGCGCGGTCAGATCCTTGAACTGCGGGCCACCGATCTTCGATTTACTGAGCCCGAGGCAGTTGAGTTTCTGAACGACGTCATGGGTCTCCACTTGGATGCAGGATCGGTTGCGGTGTTAGAAGAACGGACGGAGGGCTGGATCGCCGGCTTGCAGATGGCAGCGGTTTCCATACGTGACCGGGAGGATGTACCTGGGTTTATCAAGGGGTTCTCAGGGACACACCGCTACATTTTGGACTACCTGCTCGATGAGGTCCTGGCTACCCAGCCGCCAGAGATACAACGTTTTCTTCTATCAACATCGATCTTAGAGCGACTGAGCGCTCCACTTTGTGATGCCCTCCTTGATGGCCAAAAAGGATCAAAGATGGAGGGCGATGATCCATCCGCTCGTTCGGAATTGATCTTATCCAACGGATCGGGCGCAGCCTTACAATACCTAGAACGGGCAAATCTGTTTCTGGTGCCTCTGGACGATGAGCGGATCTGGTATCGCTATCACCACCTATTCGCGGACCTCTTAGGGGCCCAACTTCAAAAATCCCTCGGTGAACAGGACGTTAACCGATTACATCTCCGCGCTTCTGTGTGGTTCGAAAAAAACGGCGCGCCGATTGAGGCGATTCGCCATGCTTCACTCGCCTCTGATTTTGAAAGGGTCGAGCGTTTAATCGAACAGAACTATTTAGAAATGATGAACCGTGGAGAGATGTCTGCGATCCATTTTTGGATGGGCAAATTAAGCCAGGATGTGGTGTACCAACGGCCCTGGTTATGTTTATATGAGGCATTTAGTCATTCCTGGTTTGGACGACTTGAAGAAGCTAGTTTACTGCTGCAGGAAGCGGAAAAACGCATTCGATCTCAAGCTTCGACACCCGATACTCGCGCCATGCTTGGTTATCACGCCTATGTCCAAAGTCGTGTTACTGCCATGCAAGGAGATACGCGTCGAGCCATTGAGTTTTGCTTAATGGCACGCCAAAATATTCCTGCAAATAACCTGGGCTTGCAAATTGAGGTTGGCATCACGCTCGGCTATGAATACTTCCTGTACGGTGATTTTAGCAATGCTAACAAGACGTTGCGCGAGATGATCGGATCCGCTCATATCGTTGGAGCCATTAATAACCCTGTAGCTGCTTATGCCCTTCTGGCGAGGTTACATATCGTTCAGGGTCTGCTTCCTGAGGCGTACCATCTGTTCCAAAAGGCAGCACAGTTGATCCCCAAGAGTCGCGGCAAATATCTTGGTGCGATGGGTCTCGTAGAAGTGGGAATAGCAGCTTTATGGTATGAATGGAATGACCTGGAGGCTGCTCTTGTCCACGTCAAGGAGGGCCTGGATCTTCTTCCCATGTGGGGCAAAGCCGATGATTTGTCTCTGGCCTATGTTACCCTGTGGCAAATTCAGCTCGCGCAGGGCAACGAGGCGGAGGCAAGCACGATTGAAAAGGCGGCTCAATTGATTCAAACACGTGGTGTTTTCTCCGAAGCTCGTAGCGTAGTAGAGACAACCCAGGTAAAGCTCTGGCTCAGGCAGGGAGACTGGCTGGCCATCGACCGCTGGAGTGCAACCATTAAAAAGCGCTTTCCTTCGCCCGATCCATTTCGATATGAAGATGAGTTGACTCATCTCACCCAGGCGCGAGTATTTTTAGCTCAGAACAAACTAGAGCAAGCAATCGATTTATTGTCCTGCCTGGAAGAATCGGCCCGGTTAGGCGGAAGGTCGGGCCGGCTGATCGAGATCATGATCCTTAAAGCATTGGCGCTACAAGGGATCGGAAATAACGCGCAGGCGGAATCGGCGTTAGCACAAAGCCTAACACTGGCTGAGCCCGGCGGGTATGCGCGGGTCTTTCTCGACGAGGGTCGGGCCATGCAACTGCTGCTCACGCAGTGGTTAGCCCATGCCAGTTCCACCCCATTGCGTGACTACACCATCCATTTGCTCTCCCGATTCGATGCCGAACCGCATGGGGACATGGTAGCCCAGAAAAATGCATCTACGACCGATAGCCTGGTAGAGCCCTTGAGCAGGCGCGAGCTAGAAGTCTTGCATCTTATGGCACTGGGCAGGACCAACCGCGAGATTGCCCAACAACTCGTTGTCGCTCCGGGCACTGTCAAAGCCCACACGGCAAGTATCTACCGCAAGCTGAATGTGGCCAACCGGACCGAGGCGGTGGCGTGTGCCAGACAGCTCGGTATTCTTCCCTAATACTGCAGGTAAACCCCGCAAATAAACTCTGAATATCCCGTTTGGCAGATGCGGGCTTTCTCTCGGCGCGCTACATTATGACTTGATAATGACTTGATACTCAACAACATAGCTGTTAGCCGCTCCCAGACTCCCATAAGAGAGCAAGCTGGTCTGTAAGACCGAAAAGAGGTCAAAATGTCGAATTCTGGTAAATGGCTGCGTGTTCGCGTAACGGATCTGAGAACTGGCGAGAGCAAGACAAACGTCAAGATTCCGGTAAGTCTGGCCGATTTTGGAATGAAGATGGCGGCCAGATTCGCGCCCTCTGGCGTCGATGGTCTGGACATGAACGAGATCATCGCGGCGATGAAAAGTGGCGGCGAAGAGAAATTGGTGGACGTCGAAGACCAAGAGAAGGGTGAACACGTCGAGATCTTTATCGAATAAGCTGTTCGAAAGCTAGGACGGAGATCTCAAATGTTAGGAGGCTGCTTTGCCGGAATACTACGAAATCAAAATCAGTGGACATCTGGATCAACGCTGGTCAGAGTGGTTTGCAGGCATGACGTTGACGCAGTTGGAAGGGAACGGAACCCTGCTTTCCGGTCTATTGCCTGACCAGGCTGCACTTTACGGCCTGCTCGAGCGCATTCGCGATCTCAATCTCACGTTGGTCTCGGTGAAAAGTGACGGCCCATCCACACAAGATTCCAATAGGGAGTAAGGAAGGACACCATGTCGAAAGAACGCCGCGGGATAGGAAGCACCGGCCAATGAATACACAATCCACTCGGCAGTCTACCGGCATGCTGGTTGCCCTGGCACTCTGCATGGCTCTGCAGATGACCGGCTTTGTCATGATTCTGCCGCTGTTCGCCCGCCGCTTCGAAAGCTTTGGCGCAGGTATAGAGGCGCTTGGGGTGAGTGCCATGGCTTACGCTCTCACAAGTACTGTCGCCGCCCCCTTTATGGGCCTGCTGGCGGACCGCTTTGGGCGCCGCCCGATCATCCTGCTCTCGCTTGTCGCTTACGTTCTGGCCTTTAGCGGCTATCTCTTCGCCGCCTCAGCCTGGCTAATCATCTTGCTACGCGGCCTGGCAGGCATCTTTACAGCCGGGTTGATCCCTGCCATGACCAGCATGGTCGGTGACCTAGCTCCTGAGAATCGGCGCGCCCAGTGGATCGGCATTGTAAACGGCGGCGCTTCCGTCGGCTGGATTATCGGACCCTTCTTCGGCGGACTGTTGTATGACCGTTTCGGTTATATCGTGCCGTTTGTCGCCTCGATTGCCATGGAGCTTGGGGCTCTGCTCCTGGCAACTTTCCTGGTCCATGAGACGTATACGCCCTCAATCCATCTTCGTAGCGCTCCGCAGGGCTGGAGGCGCGGCTTTCAAACACTGTCCGCCCCGCCGGGATTTTATCTCCTCATGCTGATTAGCTTTGGCGTCATGTTCGCCTGGGCCTTCATTGAGCCGCAGTTCATGTTCTACGCCTACGATGGTCTCAATTGGACCTCCTCCAGACTGGGTCTCGTTATGAGTACGTATGGCCTGGCTTGCATGTTCGGCGAATTTGCCCTCGGACAGCTCAGCGACCGTTTAGGTCGTAAACCCATTCTTGTGGTGGGTCTGTTGCTTTTCTCGGCCCAATTCATCGGATTGGTCATCTTCCACGAGGTAGGCTGGATCGTGCTGAGCTTCATTCTGGCTGGCTTAGGAAATGCTCTCTACGATCTCGCCCTGAGTGCCCACCTGCTCGACATTACTCCGCCAGAGCACACGGCGCGCATCATGGGACTCAAAGCCATGGCTGGTTCGATTGGCAACATGCTTGGCCCGGGTCTGGTTGTGCTGTTCACCTCCTTTCTGAGTCCCCAGGTTGTTTTCATGATTGCCTCTGCTCTGGTCTTGACACTCACGCTGGCTTGCGGGTTTGCCTTGCGCGTCCCGACCAGACATGAGGTCACCGCTCATTTTTCAAACCCCGCTGTTTCGCGGTAAGGAGAAAGAAATGAAGATTCTGATTGCTGGTTCTCATGGAATGATTGGGTCTGCCGTGACCCGCCACCTGATCGAATGTGGCCATGAGGTCGTCCGTCTCATCAGGCAGGCGCCGACGCTAGGCGAAGTCTGGTGGGAACCCGCTTGTGGAATGATCGACGGTGCCAGCCTGGAGGGCTTCGATGGCGTTGTCAACCTGGCCACCATGCGCTGGCCCTTCCGCTGGACGGCCAAAGCCAAGGAAAAGATTCTCCAGAACCGCTTGGATACCAACGGTCTCTTATCAAAGTCGCTGGCGGCGTGCACTCGCAAGCCGAGCGTGCTCATCTGCGCTTCGGGTGTGGGGTATTACCCTTCTTCTGGCGATACCATCCTCACGGAAGATTGTCCAGCCGGGACAAGTTTTCTTTCCCATTTTGACCAGGCTGCCGAAGCAGCCACTAGCGCGGCGAGCGCGGCCGGGATCCGCCTCGTGCACCTGCGGATCCCCACTGTGATCGGCGGGACGATGTTGAAAATGGTAGGTTTTCAAGCGGGCAGCGGCGAGCAATGGGTGAGTTGGGTGGGACGGGATGAGCTGGCTTCCATCATTGAGTTTGTGCTGAAAACCGATACTCTGTCCGGGCCGGTCAACGCCGTCAGTCCCAATCCACTGCGAGGCGCGGAATTTGCCTCAGCCGCGACCCAGGCTTTGGAGCAAAAACCCGGCGGCGCCATGCCTGTTCAAATTGCACGCCTGGTGTTCGGTGAAATGGGTGAGGAATTTATGCTAGCGAGCCGCCGCGTCCAGCCCGCCAGGCTGCTTCGGGCAGGGTATCGTTTCCGATTCCCGAATCTTGCCGATGCATTGCGGCATGAGAAGCAAGTCGTGGAGCAGGATCTGACTCCTCAAGTCGCTCTGTAGGGACAATCTCGTACTTGCCAGGAAATGTCCTCGGCAATTGAAACCTATGTTTGGAGGGTTTCAACATGATCGCTCTTGCCTATACCCTTTCTTTGGTCTGCTTCATTTTGAATGTCTCTCTGTTTTTCCGTCTCCAGTGGCCTCATGGCGGCGCACTTCTCTGGATTTGCCACGTCATCACAGGGAGCCTCTCACCTTTCCTGGTTGTGCTGGGCGCTTTAGGAGCGGGGTTGGGCTGGATCTATCGCGCGCCTGTGGCTTTTGTAGCGGGCTTAACGGGAGCAGGTATGTCCCTGCACTATATTATCCGTGTAACTCGTTCTCAGCCCGGCTTTGAGCTCGCATTTGGAAAGAATTGGCAGTATAAGATCCCACCTGCCCTGGAAAGCCGCCTGCTCCCGAAGCGCTGGAATATTGGGCTCCCACGAACGAAAGAACCCACCTGGGAACGAGACATACCTTTTTGGACGATTCCTCGCGAACCAGCCAGTAGGGACAGTACGGAGCGGAAGCTGTTGTGCGATCTCTGGCAACCACCCAATGGCGTTATGCCGACTGGCTTGGCCTTCATTTATGTGCATGGCGGCACCTGGTTTCTGTTCGACAAAGATTTTGGTACACGCCCCTTGTTCCGGCAACTAGCTGCACAAGGGCACGTCATCATGGATGTGGCCTACAGGTTATGCCCCGAAGTGGATATCTATGGAATGGTCGGAGACGTCAAGCGGGCAGTGGCCTGGTTGAAAGCAAATGCTGCCAGCTATCAGGTGAACCCGGAGCGGATCGTTCTGGGAGGCTGTTCATCGGGCGCTCATCTAGCCTTGCTGGCGGCTTATACACCTGATCATCCGCGGCTGACCCCTGCGGATGTTCAAGGTTGCGATCTTTCGGTGCGGGCGGTTGTATCCTTTTACGGCCCAACGGACTTACGCGCCTGCTATGGGCACCTCGACCAGAAACGAACGATCGGAAGGCCCAAGCCGGAAATCGGTCTGCCTGAGCAGAAAAAGAACTTTGCCGACGCAGGCAGGTTGGATATTCTTCTGGGAGGTCACCCGCATGAAGTGCCTGAAGTCTATGAGCTTGCCTCGCCGGTCGCGCACGTCCGGCCCGGATGCCCAGCCACCTTACTGATCCAGGGTGAGCCGGATTTCATCGCGCCCATGGCTGCCACCAACGAACTGCACAGAAAGTTGATCGATTGCGGAGTGCCAGCGGTCAATATCCACTACCCCCAGACGAATCACGTTTTTGACCTGGTGCTCCCGCAAGTATCGCCTCCGGCACAGGCAGCTCTCTACTACCTGGAGCGCTTCCTGGCCCTGATGGTTTGATTTCGGTGAAGAAACGAGGCAAAATGAAAACGAAGCACCTAAACATTGGTGTGGTACAGCTGGACAGCGAGGTGGGGAATATCTCCGCTAACTTGGAGCATGCCGGAGAATTCATATACGAGGCTGCTCGGCAGGGAGCGCAAATTGTCCTGACTCCCGAGCTCATGCCCTGTGGCTATACCCTGACCGAAGCGATCTGGAATTACGCCGAGCCTTTTGATGGTCCGACCGTCGCATGGCTCACGCGGCTCACAAAACAGTTGAATATCTTTCTAGGGACCAGCTTCTTGGAAGCCTGTGATGAGGATTTCTACAATACCTTTGCCCTGGCTGCGCCGGATGGGTCGATTGCGGGAAGGGTGCGTAAGAATCCCCCGGCCTCCCTGGAAGCCTATTTCTACCGAGGTGGAAACGATCCCCATGTGATCGAGACCGCGCTTGGGCGAATTGGCGTGGGCATCTGCTTCGAGAATTTGTTATATGAACACCTGCAAGAAATGCAGCGTACTTCCGTCGACCTGATCCTACAGCCTACTGCAGCGGGACGACCCAAGCCGATGAAGGCGGGCGATATAGAGCTATTTGACAGCATGATCTGGAGATGCGCTCCTTATCATGCTAGAACCTTGGGGGTGCCGGTGGCCTTGTCAGACCGGACTGGGCTGATCAACACCCAGCTGCCGGGTGGTTTTGGCGAGTTCAACAGCAGTTTTCCGGGCTATTCGCAAATCGTTGACTCGGATGGAGCAGTGAAAGCGCACATGAAGTCTGAAGAGGGCGTAATTGTTGCCGAGGTCCTCTTGAGTCCAAAGCGGAAGCATTCCAGAAGACCGCGCTGTTACGGCGGAATGTGGGCTTTCCCGATGCCATGGTTCGCCTATATCTGGCCGGAAACTCAGCAGATGGGCGAGAAACACTACGCGGAAAACCCGCGGCGCAGACAGGCGGCTCTCACCGTAGCGAATCATATATCGGAACTCTCATAAGACACTCGTAAAGAAGGAGATTTTGCCATGTCCACCTTGCTTGTTGCACTCTCCACTTGGCTGCACACGATATCGACCATCGTGATGATTGGATATTTTGTGTTTACCAGCTTGATCTTTCTACCGGTCCTCGAACGTCACATACGGGCGAATGAGCTGTGCGAGCTGCTGGAGCAAGTCTCTTCCCGGCTCCGTCCGTTTTTTGGCGGCTCGCTTTTGGCTTTCCTTGTGACCGGCACGTACCTGATGGTGATCAACGAAAACTATCTTGGACTGGGCCACTTCTTTAGCAATCCCTGGAGCAGCCTGATCGTGATCAAGCATTTTCTGCTCGTGCCGTTTCTTGCTCTCGCCGTTGTTTCTGAGCGAGCATTTCAAAGACAGATCGGTGATGATAACCCACAGGCACTGAGACGATTCCGCTGGAGCCTGAGCATCAATATGTTCTTGGGTTTGGTCATCCTCTTGCTCACCTCCATTGCACAGGCGCAATAAAGCGCGCTTGATCTATAAGCTCGAACCTAGCACTTAGTGATGGGATTTTGGAAATGATTCGAGATTTGGAGTTCCTATGATAAACAAACGAATGTCTGCCCTCATGATGGCCTTTTGTCTGTCGATCGTACTGGCGGCTTGTCAAGCGGCACAGGTGGAAAAGATTGTCCTTCAGCCATGCACGCTAAGTAACAATATTTCTGCCCAGTGTGGAACACTGTCTGTGTTTGAGAATCGAGCGACGCGCTCCGGCTATAAGATCCCCATTCATGTCGCTGTGATCAAGGCGCGAGGTCCGAATCCAACTGCGGATCCCATTTTCTATCTGGCAGGTGGACCAGGTGGGTCGGCAATCTCGGATGCCGCGTATGCATTATCGCTCTTGAAGTCTGCAAATGAGCGGCGAGATATCGTCCTGGTGGATCAGCGCGGAACCGGGAAATCCAATCGATTGACCTGCCCGCGCCAGCTGGAAGAACAAGTGGGATTGATCCCAATCGATGAGCAAATGGTTCAGGAATTTAAGGATTGCCTAACACATCTTGATGCAGATCCGAGTGCCTACACAACCGCCTGGGGCATGGACGATGTGGATGATGTTCGGGCGGCCCTTGGCTACGATCAAATTAATCTCTATGGTGAGTCCTACGGAACCACGGCCGCCGAAGTGTATGCCCAACGCCACCGAGAACACGTCCGTACCATGACCTTGGAAGGCGTCACGTTGCTCGAGGTGCCCATCTTCGAAAAGATGCCGCACAGCAGCCAGCTCGCGCTTGACTTCCTGGTGGAACGCTGCCAAAAGGACTCAGCCTGTAATTCTGCGTATCCAAATTTCGCTACAGAATTTGCAACCGTACTATCACGGCTGGAGGAACAGCCTATGGATTTGCCTGCAAACCATCCCCGCACCGGAGTCCCGATCAAACTGAATCGCAGTATGCTGGCTTTGGATATCCACAATGTGTTAATCGCTACCGAGGGCGCAGTAATAGTGCCGCGCTTCATTCATCAAGCTTACGAGGGCGATTGGGATGAAATCGCCCAGTATTACGCCCAGAGCTTATCCGCCGATCCTCAGGACTCAGAATGGGTGATCATGAATCTGAACATCCTTTGCCACGAGCATTGGGCAAAACTGCAGCCCGCAGAAACTGCCCAGTACAGCGCAGGCTCTTATTTGAAATATGAGGACGTTCGCAGGTTTATCGCGCCAGCCGAGATCTGTGATGCGATGCCGGCTCCACCACCTGCCGCCCTGTATCAGCCTGTGAAATCATTAACCATTCCGGTGCTGCTCATCAGTAATGGAGCCGATGCACAAAATCCGCCGGAAAACGCTGCGGATGCCAAAGTGCGTTATCCCCACAGTCTCACCGTGATCGCCCCGGGACAGGGTCATGGCTACACCGGCATAGACTGCCGCGAGCCATTTATCTCCATGTTTATAGAAACAGGAACAACGAAAAATTTGGACACCAGCTGTTTGCAGCAGGTGCCCTTACCGACATTCCGTGTGAGCGATTAAGTTCGGCCTCAGAAATTCTATGGAAATTCCACGGCACTGGAGATTGAAAGCGCAACGCTATCGTCTGGAAGGTTCAACCTGTCCCGTTTGTGGCCGATTCAGCTTTCCGCCTCGCCTGGTTTGTCGGGATTGCGCATATCAACCGATGCGGCTTGCCAGCTGAAAATTTCCAGAGGTGACCACGGTGATGCATCGTCATGACAGCGAATCACGTATGACATGTGAAATACCAGAAAGGGTGATCAGGTGAAGCAATGGAAGGTTCTCAAATAAAGGGAAATTTACAGGACGCCGATGAAAAAGAGAGAGCTGCGCGACACCGACGATTATGGATTTTGCTGGCAAGTATTGTCTCTTTCTTTGTAGCGTTTTGGTGGCTCGATTTTCGTTTGGCAGCCAGCAACACCCAATCTGAGAAGAACGTTACCACCACGAGCATAGGAATGGCAGAGCAGCTTCCAGATGCCATGCAGCGCAGGCAAACCATCAATCTGGCTCTAGCCGGAGAAGGTCCGTTGGTCATTGCACTGCAGAAAGCCCTGGCGGTCGAAATAAAGAAAGCCGGGATAGGAGACATCGAACTGGTCGAAGCTTTCGTTTCTAAGTATCAAGGTCCGGTCCTGGTTGTTAAAGTGGGGAAACCTGGCTCGCTCTGGATGCCATTTTTCGTAACGAGCCGGTTAACCGTCCAGGCCGGTTATTCATCGAGTGGAGATAACACATTGCTCGGAGAGACCCCGGTCACCGTCGACAACTCGGCAGGGCCGGTCATCACTATGTATGGCGAGTACAAAGTCACCGACCGCTCCTGGGGGCTGATTTCTCGCCCAGGCTACTACCATATGTTGGCAGATGACCTGGCGCAGCAGATCGTCGCTAGCCTGAAAGATCTGTACAGGGTGTCAACGTGAAAGCCCCCATTATCCGTTGAATCCATGAACCGCCCAGTGATCACCACTATGAACAAGGAATCACGTCTTAAGCATTGAATTACAGAAAGGATGATAGGGAGAATCCAATGATGACAACTCCAGCCTCGTCAATTACCAAAGCTGCCAGCAAACAGACCTACTACACGATCCGCCTGCTTGTAGATCGCGACCGGGTCGAGGACGCGTTCCGGGCATATGGCTACTTCCGTTGGGTGGACGATACCCTCGACGCGGGATCAATTTCCGGTCCAGAAAGAATCGCTTTCCTCGAGCGCCAAAAATCTCTCCTGGAAAAATGTTATCGTGGCGAAGCTCCAGCCGACATGAACATCCAGGAAAAAATGCTGTTCGAACTGGTCCAGCAGGATCAGGCGAAGAATAGTGGTCTCCAGATCTATTTACGCAATATGATGCAGGTGATGGATTTTGATACCAGGCGCCGCGGCAGGTTGATCTCGCAAGCGGATTTGAACGAGTACACCCGCTGGCTGGCGACTGCCATCATGGAATGCATACACTATTTCATTGGGCATGACGAATTCTCACCGCACGATGAGACGCGTTATCTAGCGGTCTCCGGCGCGCATATCACTCACATGCTGCGGGATACATTTGATGATGTACAGATCGGGTACTGCAACGTTCCGGGCGATCTATTGACAGCAAACCAGATTGGACCGCTAGATGTGCAGGACGACGCGTATCGTGCCTGGGTGAAAAGCCGGGTGGAATTGGCGCGCGAGTATTTCAAAATAGGCAAAGCGTATTTTGCCCGGGTCCAGAGCCCGCGCTGCCGCTTGGCATGCTTTGCTTATATTGCCCGTTTCGAATGGCTGCTGGATACCATCGAACGGGAAAGCTATTGCTTACGCTCTCAGTATAAGGAGAGAAAAAACGCCGTGAGTGGATTGCGCATGTTCTGGCTTACACTTTCGTTCATGATCCATTCACACGAAGCCGGAACTTTACCTTCATCCACGTTTCGTATCCTCTAGGTAAATCATGAAAACAAAATCTGTGATTGTTATTGGTGCAGGCATTGGTGGGATTACTGCCGCAACTCATCTTGCCAGGCGCGGCTTGCGTGTCACAGTTGTGGAAAAAAACGCCCGCCCGGGAGGACGCTGTGACCGCTTCATTCGTGACGGCCATCACTTCGATACCGGTCCAACACTATTGGTGATGCCGTTGCTGTATGAAGCTGAATTTCGCGCCCTGGGAGTGTCGATGCGCGAACGGCTCGATTTACAACGCGTCGACCCTACCTATCACCTCGTTTTCGACGACGGTAGCCAACTTGCTCTCACTTCCAATATGAATTGTATGTTGGAGCAACTGGAAACAATCCAGCCGGGAAGCTTTCAAGGGTTTCGCCGTTATTTGAAGGAGGGGGAGCGGCATTATCACGTGGTCCTCAATAAACTGGTCAACCGTGATTTTCACCATGCCTCTGATTTCTTCAGCCTTCAAAATCTGGCAATGATCTTTCAGCTCAAGCCGCTGATCGATCATTATCGCAACATGTCGGCATATTTTGATGAGCCGCGCTTGAAATCTGCATTTACCTTTCAGGATATTTACATGGGGTTGAGTCCCTTTGAAGCGCCAGCCACGTTTTCGATGATGCCGTATACAGAAATGGCGCATGGCGTCTGGTATCCCAAGGGCGGCATGTATAGCATTGTCGAGACACTGGTGGACCTTGCCCGTCAGGCCGGTGTGGAATTTATTTTTAACGCAACGGTGGAGCAGATTAGTACAAATCCGACGCACGCCCGAGGCGTTCTGCTTAGC
>DATHUN010000571.1:0-24956 GCA_035462205.1 Anaerolineales bacterium | reverse complement strand
TTCCAGGTCCTCTGGCAGATCAAGATCCAGTCCCAAGGACGGCAAATTGACAATCTCCAGCCTGGCGCCCGCATTTCTTGCCCGCTCGCAGTGACGCTGAAAAGAATTCTCACCGAAGTCATATTCAATCAGGCCGGAAGGCGAGATCAATAATGCATTCGTGCCGGTCCCATGGCGGTCCGGCGCGATCACGATCACAGGTGGGTCGATCGCACGCTGGATCAACGTCTGCACATCTTCGCGCGAGATCAGCGGCAGATCGGCCGGAAGGACGAGGACACCCCGGATGGCATACACCTGCGCGATCACGGTTGCGCGCTTCAACGCCGTATTTAGCTCGGGCTGGCCATCTTCTCGAACTGTCCGAGCGCCATAATTGCGGGCGATGGTCAATGCCGCTGGATCACGACTGATGACCAGGACCTCTTCCAGTTCCTTTATTTCCGCAAGGGTTTTGAGTGTATTTTGTAAAAGGTTGCGATTTAGCTCCGTTCGCTCTTCTTCCGATAATGCTCCAGCCAGGCGGGATTTCCCACGCCGTAACGGCTTGACAGGGACAATTGCCCAAAGTGTCATACGTGTTCCCCAATGAAACCTAGGATCTCTTGAGCCAGCCGGCTCCTATCCTCATGACTTTTCATCAATGTATTGGTTACAAGCGTTGTAACATTTAAAGCCACTATTTCTCCTTCCAACTGCCTATCAACTTGATCCAACACAAATCCAGTAATCAATCCCTGATAATGCTTGGCGACTGCCAACGCCGAAGGCTGTATTCCGAGCTCACGGTACATCTTTGCTGCGGGTCCCTTGACGGTTTCGCCACCAATGATGGGGGATACGGCATATACCGGATTCTCGATCTTCGGAAGGAGACGCAAAATTGGATCGATACTCACCCATGGATTCGATGGACAAATGATGATTGCGTCGGCGGATTGGAGCGCCTCACGCGCCCCAGGCACCGGTTCCGCTACCTGCAAGCCAGCAAATCTGAAACCTTTAACGCGCGGCTCGCACCTGCGATGTACGAAATATTCCTGAAAGGCTAATTCGCCTTCCTCTGTATTAACGATTGTCCTCACTTGTTGATTCGACATTGGTAGGATAGTAGGTGAAACTCCCCATGCTTGGCAAAAATCGCGAGTGATCTCACTTAGAGGCTGTCCCTCCTTCAGGCGCCGCGTCCGCTCAAGATGTGTGCCCAAATCCTGGTCACCCAGGTTGAACCAGCTTGGTCCACCGAGCCGCGCCGCATTGCCGAAAGCGTTCCATGATTCGTCGAGGCGGCCCCAGCCTGTTTCGGGATTTGCCAGTCCCGCCAGGGTATAACAGACCGTATCTAAATCGGGACAAATATATAAACCGTAATGCTCAAAGTCATCACCAGTGTTGACGATGATTGTCAGATCGTCAGGAGAGAGCTTTTGAGCCAGTCCGTGGGCGAGCTTCGCACCACCGACACCGCCAGCAAGAGCAACAATTTTCAATTTATGTTTCATATTCCTAAGCGACATAAATGTCGCATCACGATATGCTACATGAATAAAGCGATGGCTTCCCAGGATTTTCTTTCTCTCACTTCAGGAACAAATTCAGGATAGCCAACAAAACAGATTCCTTGCGGTTCCCAGGTCTGGGGCAGGTTCAAAGTTTGCTGAATGGTTCCTTGTGCAAATAGCGGCCAACAAGCCCAGACGCCACCTAATCCCTCGGCGTGGACAGCGAGCAACAATTGCAGTCCCGCTGCAGCAACCGATTGAATTGCCATCATTCGTTCCGCGTGTTGGCGTTTTTCGTCAAGATACGAATCCATTTCACTCATGTCCAAACACATAAGTATGGCAACCGGCGCGGACGTGATTCGGTCTTTGGAGCGTTTGACCTGTGCCTCTATTTTTTCGAGGGATAGACCGTCGCCAGTTAAGTCCCGCTCAAAATCTTTTGCCATTGCTTCAGCAAGGTTCTTTTTGGCCGGTTGTGATTTGATAACAACAAATCGCCACGGCTGACGGTTGTGCGCGGAGGGCGCGAACGTCGCGGTGGCGAGAATGGTTTGGATAGCGGAATCAGGTACCGGGTCCGGTTTGAAGCGGCGGATTGAACGGCGCGTGCGGAGAAAGGTGTGAAGATCAGTCGTTGTGAAGGTCAAAGTGGAGAGGCTTGATGCGGAAGATAATTCGTCGCTGACCTTCTGTATATTTCCAGGGTCGATCGTAATACTTGAGAGAGAGCCGGTTGATGTGCTCATCTGCACCTTCTTTTGTATACTCAACGACTTCGCCACGCATACCAAGGTAACGATCCTGTTCCTTTGGATCCTGAATCACCATCGCAACCTGCGGACGAGCCTTCATGTTTTGGTCTTTGACACGTCCTTCGTTGGTGTTGATGAGGACATCCTCGCCATCTATGCTAAACCAGACAGGCGTGACCTGCGGCGAGCCATCAGGCATGACGGTTGCTAGATAGAGCAATGCTCTTGTCTCATCTTTCAGTAAATCGAGGAAATCAGTCGGAAAAGCCATTTTCCACCTTAGGAATGGGGATGAGGAGCGTTTGCATTGGGTCGTTGATGCTGAATCGTTTGAACATCTTCCCGTATGCACTCAAGCGAGAGCTGGATCGCTGCATCGCGCTTAAGTCTATCAAAGGTGCATAAGATTCCTGTTAGTGTTTTGGTTGGAATAGAGCAATCCATAGATCGATTTTATCTTCGCTGCTGTAGATGAATTTTTGAAATCACTATGATTCAGAGAATAGAGCAAATCTGGCTAATGAGGACGCGCGCTGCACTTGGGCCCGTCTAGATTCATTAGATTTGCTTGACTCAGTTCCTTGAAGGTTTGCCGGAAGGAAGTGTCAGATTCCATGGTTCAAGTCTAAAGTTATCGGAACAGGTCTTGGTCTTTCGGACGAATGAGTTCGTTCATGGAGCCTTCGCGCAGCGGATAGGGGAAACCGCGAGCGTGAACAACCGGGGTCCCCTCAGCCGCCTGTCCCATGACCAGGGATGCGGCCGCGGCAAGTTCATCCGCTGCACCAACTTGGGTGATACGCAAAGTGAAATCAAACAAATCAGGCTGACCGCGTAAATCCTCCAACCCGGGCAATCCTGCAAGCCCAATCGCGACCCCAACCGTTCCCTTGCGCCAGGCGCGCCCGTGTGAGTCGATGATCAGGATGCCGATTTGTTTTCCGGTTTTGGACTGGATGGCTTTCCGGATTTGTTCTGCCGAACGATCCGGTTCCTTCGGAAGGAGTAGGACCCACTCTTCGGACGAGTCTCCCGCCCCCGCAACATTCGAGTGATCAATACCCGCGTTGGCGCAGACAAAACCTAATTTATGCTCAACAATAATTGTTCCTATTCGCGTGCGCAGTACTTCATTACTCTCACACAACACAAGTTCTACTACACGCGGATCTTTTTCTGTCTCTCGAGCGAGCTGTATAGCGCGCGGGGAAGGCGTGATCGTAACCAGATTCACCGCACGTCCCTCCGCCTTGGAAACAATCTTTTGGGCGAAGACGAGAATATCGTTATCTTCGATTGCAATGTTACTTTTTTCAAGAGCATTAACAACAAATTCCGCCAGGTCGTCACCTTGGCGGATGAGAGGAATGTGATGCAAAGGAGTGAGGGTCAGAGGCATTATGCGGGGTTGCCGAATTCGTAATTAAGAATTACGAATCACGATTTATATGACTTGTTGGTAGCGCCGGTAATCGTTATGCCCGCATGCGTGGAGCCATATTGTTTGTTGATGTAGATGAGCACACTGGTCAACCCTTCGGCAACGACAGAATTCTCGATCGGACCTGCATCCCAGCCAACCAGACCAGCCGCTTCGACAAGCTTGAGTGCTTCTTTACGAGCGTCCTTGCTTGTGCCGGTGACGAGCACATCGCAGGCCACAGCGGCTTCGCCCAATAAATGTTCATAAGAGACATTTTGAAACGCGGCTACCACTTCCACGCCCTCGCCGACGATTTCTTTGGCTTCCTGCGCAGCCGAGCCGGCTGGGGGCATTTGCACTTTACTCACTTTGGGAGGTACAAGAGGAACGGTAACATCAATGAGCAGTTTCCCCTGGAGGGAATCTTTTACACTTTCCAGCGTAGCACGATGGGCTGCATAGGGAACACTCAGCACGGCAATATTTGCGTGTTGCGCAGCTTCCTGGTTACTCATTCCCACGACAGACCCCAACCCTTCCAGCAACTCGATGATCTCTCCTGCCGCCGTGATCGCCTTTTCGGGCGTGCGCGAACCGATCAATACTTGATAGCCTGCCTTGGCCCACCGGTAAGCAAGCCCCTTGCCTTCTTTGCCTGTCCCGCCTAGTACCGCGACGGTCAGGAGTAAGGTGTCTTGATCCATGCAATCTCCTTCATGAAACTGGAGCTAGGATTTAGCCCAAGCCAAATTGATTGGGATGTGGAATATTAATTCCATTGGCGGCGATTTCTTGCAGCACGTAAAAGGATGCCTCCCGCACCTCAGGGTCTTCGCCATAAATGCCGTTATAGAGGGCGCCAATGATGCCCTCATCCGCAACCCGCTTGAGGTAAGGCAACGCAGCGAGACGTTCCTCCGTATCGCCATGTCTGTAGGCGTTGAGCAGAACTTCGGTCGCCGCACCGCCGCGCGGTATGCCCATACCCTGTTTGCCGGCGAACTCGATCAGCCAGGGGGACTCAGAAGGAGCCTTCAACTTGCGCGGCACGCGTGGATCCATATGTGCCATTTGCTCGAGGTATTGGTTTGCCAAATTGCGCACCGCCCATTGATCGTCTTCCATTTGCATGCGCTGTAAGGCTTCTGTCGCCCAAGGCTGATTGATGCGGGAAAGACCATGCACCACGGCGCGGCGGATCATGATGTCGGCCAGGGTTGTTCCTTCTCGGAGCATGGCATGTCCTTCTGCAGAATCGTTTGCCAGTGCCTCGGCAGCTGCCCGCCGCAATTCTTCATCGCCCTGCAGAAGGGTGCGAGCGACAGCTTCGAGCGATTTTTCCGTCCCGATTGCCACCAGGGCAAGACAGGTCGCCCGTCGCACCGCGGCGGAAGGAACCTGCAGGATTTCCTCCAGCATACCGACGGCTTTTATATCACGTAATGCACCGCTACCGAGTGCGGCGAGAGGTAACAGTTCGAAAGATTGCGATCTGAGCAACTGGCGGAAGAGCGTTGCCGCGCCGGGGTCGCCGCTGACAACAAATGCCGCCATTGCCTGACCGCGCAGTGCTGTCGGTTGTCCCTCGGCTTGCAGGAGCGTCAATAAAGCACCGAAAACTTTTGTACGCCATGCCGCTTGTTTTGGCGCGTCGCGCAACCAACGGGCAACGGCAAAGACTTGTGAATGAAGCGGAATATCCGATTGCTTCAACATAATATCTGCCACGGCTGAGGCATCGCCACGGGCGGCTAAGTAACGCAGGGAAAGATTTTTTCCCTCCCAATCCTGCTGGGCAAGCAAGGTAGTGTCTGCATCGTTGTCGCCGATTGCCGGACCGGAAAGATAACCATGCAACACCGGGTGTAAAAAGCGCATTTTATTGTTCGGATGGGAAACCAACAAGCCGCTATCCACCATTTTGCTGAGCAAGCCGTAGGTTGGGACCGCCTCATCGGCTTTGGATTTCTTGATGCGGATCTTTTGCGATTCGGTTAGAGGCACTTCCGTACCATCTGCTGTCTTCGTAACAGTTTCGGCACCCTCGATGGAATTATCGTCCACGATGTCATATTGCTTTACCCAGGCGCGCGCTTTGCGCGGATCGAAGATCGGCTGGCAGGTGAGCACCACTTGCATTGCAAGCAATTCCAGAGCGGCAAGAGGAGTTCCACTCGGTGCCAGGCGCCGGACGTGTGTAGCGATTGAATCCAGCACACGCGGACCGAGGCTGTCGCCGGCAAATGCACCCCATACCTTGAGCGTCAGCTCAAAAGGAGTCAGACCGCTGTTGTCAGAGAGCAGCCAGGTGTTGAGCAGGGTCGGGTCCACCTGCTCGGGCCCGCTTTGTGACCACGACTCCAATGCTACCGTCCGCGACCACAACTCGCTCCACTGCCGAATAAAGCGTGCATTGGTCGGCGCGTCCCAACCGATTAAGGCTAGTGGATTGAATCCCATGCTGATCAATCCATTGATCTCGTTCACGCATCCGGTCGTTACAATGCGGACGTTTGGATAGACGTTCATCAAGGCCTTGAACCAATCCACGACTTGTTTTTGCGAGTCTGGATCGAGCTCGTCAAAACCATCCAATAACAACAACGCTTTTCCATTTTTGAAGGATTGTTGTATAAACCCAGGCAGCCGCCTCAAATCGAAAACAGGCGCCCGTTCGCTCGCCGCGTTGATGAGGTTGTTAAGTGGATCTTTCGCTGAATCATAAGGGAACTGCAAATCAGCCACGTGATAATGATAGGGCACTGCATCTGCTTCCTCACCGTCATCCAAACGGACCTTGAGGTTGGCAGCCAACGAGGCAAGATGTGCCAAAGCGACAGTTTTGCCCGCCCCCGCCGCGCCTATAATGACCAGATTTGAGCCGCCCTCCAGCGCTTCGACCATACTTAAGGTGGGGGCACGATAGACCGCCGCAAGTTCCGGGAAGGCCGGCATGTAGGGCAGAGTTTGCGAGATGATATCTTCCTGCACAGAAACCACTCCCGGTTCGACGCGCGCCGGCGGAGCCATCAGACGCGGTTCCTGCAAAATTTCATCCAGAGAGAATAAAGATGCGGCGAGATGCATCCCCTGGGCACGCCGTAAGGTGAGACGCCGATGGTTGTCTTCCAATCCGCTTGTGCGCCTGACCTGTGCTGCGGTACGTTGTTCACGGGCACTTTCCCTGGCTTGTTGGAACAACGGACGTAGACGACTGAGCAGCCACGTGAACAGAATGCCAACAACGAAACCAACACCGAAGGAAAGGGGATCAAGGAGCATGGTTGAGCCTACGCGGTAACGAAATGAAGGACGATGCTAGTTTGCATATAAAATCCGTCCACAGGAGGGACAGTAAAACAGTTGACTCGTAGAGTGTGCACTTTGTTGTTGAGATGGTGTGAGGGTCGTTCCACACGCTGCGCAGGCGCTATCGCTAATTGTGGTAACAGCGATGCCACGCCGCTGCTTACGGAGCTGCTCGTACGCTTGGAGCGCTTGAGCAGCCAGATCTTTGATCACGGCATTGCGCTCGGACGAGAACCGTTCCAGGTCTTTATTTAGGATTTCACTTTCACTGTTAAGCGCACGGAATTGGTCACCCCGACTGGCTGTGACACGTTCGAGGGCGGCTTTAGCATCTTGAGCATTCTTCTCAGCTGTTTCTACAACCTGCATGGCTTCGAGTTGGCGGTCCTCGAGCGTTTCGAGGTGGCGCTTCAAAGCGGCAACATCCTTTTGTAAATCTTGTAGTTCCTTGGGGTTGTGAACCAGGCCGCCATATAGGCTGGCTTCCGTTTGCTGGAGCTTGGTCCGCTGCTTTTCCACCTCCAACTCGGTTTGCTTCAACGAACGTTCAGCTTCCTTGAGCTGGTTGTCCGCTGCGTTTGCCTGTTCATTTCCGGCGCGGAGCTCAGCATCATTCTCCAACGTTTGGCGAATGGCTTTTAAACGCGACTGGGCCCGATCGATGTGACTATCCACCTGTTGAAGACGATACAAACTCATTGCGGCGCTCATGCTTCGATTATACCCTTGGGGCAGCAAATGTAGCTTTAGGGACTGGGCAGGTTGTAGAAGTTGTAAACTGCATCACCCAGGCTCGCAAAAAGGGCATTAGCATCATCGAAGACGATCTGTACCGGGTGATACGCATAAACAGACAGGACAAAATTGCCGCCAGCCGTGTATACGATGGACGCGTCGCTGAAATTATGGATGACGCCATCGCTGCCTGTGACCCAGCCATGTTTGTGGGCGATCTGGGTTCCTTCCGGGACGCCCGCTTCGATCAATACACCGATCTTATCCGCGGACAAATAGTTCACAATTTTCTGGCAGACTTCGCTGTTAATCTTATCGGGGAAAGTTGCCACCAGCGCGCCGCCATTTGTGGTGGCACATTGATAAATATCTGCCAGCAACATTCCCATGTCGATGGGGGTCGTTTGGTTATAGTTATCGGGATCGGTAAACACATCGTTGCGAGTATTTGCCGGCGTTTGAAACTGTTTCAAGAGAGGTGAGCCTTGCGCAAAGAACCCGGCCAGGAAGGTATCGTTGAGTCCGATCGTTTTCATGTTATCTGACACAATTAACGGACCCGTATTTGGATCAATTCGGTTCATGATCGCGTCGGTGGCATTGTTATCCGACTTACGGATCATTTCCAGCAGCAGGGCATCCGTCTGCTGGTCGAGCTGCGCTGTTCCATTTTTGATGAAATAGGAAATCAAGACCGGAATTTTGATCGTGCTGGAGGCGGTAAAAGCGACATCGGGTTCAACAGAAAGTTCCTGTCCCTGGTCTAAAGCAAAATGGATTTCCTGCCCAGTTTGCAGATCGAGCATATAAACGCCGATGACCCCATCAAAATCCGCCGTAGTGATCAACTGTTTCAAAAGGATTTCGAGGTTGGAAATGGTCGGCCGTGTGGGCGCGCTCTGTCCATAGGAAAGTACAATCGTGCGGTTGTTCGGCGAACGCAAGGTATCTTCGATCAAGCGCACCGAGCGTTCGATGTCAAGAATCTTGCCCGGCGCGCCAGGCAGGAACGACGTACTGCCAGCAATTGGTTGTGCCGGCGTGGGAGGTTCGTCGTAGCGGGCGGAAATTTCGTTCTGGAGATATGCTCGCAAGCGGTCTTCAGCGATTGTGGCGCTTAATGGGATTTCGACAGGGTCAGGATCCCGATTCCACAAATAGTTCCAAAATCCGCCCCAGAACGAGCCGCCGGTTCGCTCGAGATCGGCAGCGGCCATCATGCTGTCCATATCCAATTCAAAGCCGACCACCGAAGGATCCACATGGATGATCGCTTCGCCGTACTGCACTTCGATCGGGGATGTATAGACCTGCAACACACGCTGGGAGGCGATCTGCGGGTCCACACCGCCAACAGGGACCCCCGCAATTTTCATCCCACCGGGATAATTATTGCGCTGGCGACTGTAACCAATCAGGGATATGACGACCAACACTAACGCGATGGAAAGGATTGCGATGGATATCCCCCGGATCAGGGGAATGGAACTACGGTTCCGCACACGACCTCCGAGACATGACAAACATCGCAAAAAAGTATAACACACTCATTTTTGTGTTTGTGCTAGAATAAATTTAGAAAAATCGAGGCCCTAAAGGTTCTTCTGGCGAAATAATCGGCATACTTGCGGCATGAAATTTCCTCCGTAGAGCAGTATTTCCGCGAAAGAAACCTTTGGGGTCTATGTTCGTAAGCTGAAAATCACTAGCAGGACAGGATGATGTTACGCTCATTTCTAATCTATCTTTCCAAAGCAGCCTGGGCGCAAAAACTGGTCACAACTTGGAGCTTTGCCTGGCGAGCCGCCTCGCGGTTCGTCGCCGGGGAACGGATCGATGACGCCATTCGTGTGGTCCGTGAATTGAACGCAAAAGGGATCAACGCAACGCTCGATCATCTGGGGGAACATACTTCGACTATGGAAGAGGCAGCCAACGCCACCGAGGATATTCTCCAGGTGTTGGATGAGATTGATAAAGCAAGGGTGAGAGCAAATGTTTCGATTAAGCTGACGCAGATCGGCATGGGACTGGATGAATCGATCTGCCAGCAGAATCTGTTTCGCATTTTGGAGCGCGCACGGAAGCACAACAATTTTGTACGCATCGATATTGAAGACACTCCCTATACTGACATTACGATATCCATCTATAACTCCATGTTGGAGCGCGGATTTACTACCGAGACCATGGGCATGGCTGTCCAGGCATACCTTTACCGAGCCGAAGCTGATGTACGCGCACTGCTTGAAAAGGACACGCGCTTCCGGCTTGTCAAAGGCGCTTATAAGGAGCCGCCGGATAAGGCCTATCCCAAAAAAGAAGATGTCGATGCGAATTACGATCTGCTCACGAAGATCCTGATCGATTGCAATCTCAAATTGGACAACAACCGTCTCAGAGCGGATGGTCGTGTGCCTCCGATCCCGGCCATCGCTACCCATGACGAGAAGCGAATTGCCTTCGCAAAACAATATGCGCAAAAAGTTGCATTACCCAAGGATGCGATTGAGTTTCAAATGCTGTACGGAATCCGCCGTGATTTGCAGGAACAGCTTGTCAGAGAGGGATACCCCGTCCGCGTGTACGTTCCATTTGGCACGCACTGGTATCCGTACATCATGCGACGTCTGGCAGAACGGCCTGCCAACATCTGGTTCTTCGTTTCCAATTTCTTCCGTAAGTAGACCAGACAACACGTAAACACGCAGACAGAGCTTCTCTTGTCGACGTGTTTACTTATCTCTGTTTACCTCTTCCCTCTTTCCGTTTACAATTCCATTCATGTCACCACTTGCCCTCGTCACCGGCGCGGCACACCGGCTGGGAAAAGTCTTCGCATTGACTCTGGCGCGGCAGGGACTCGATATCGTACTACACTATAACCACTCGGAAGGGGCGGCGCTCGAAACGAAGGCTGAAATTGAATCCGTCGGCAGGCACGTTACATTGGCGCAAGCCGATCTTACCAGCCCCGTCGAAATTCAATCGCTCGTCTCCAATCTCCCGTCCCTTCAACTGTTAGTGAACTCGGCCGCCTACATGCCCAGCGGAAATGTTGACCTCCTCTCGCTTGAAAACTGGGACCAATCGCTCGACTTGAATCTGCGCGCGCCGTTTCTGCTCGCCCAGGCAGCCTCCAAAAAAATGACCGAGGGCGGACTCATCGTTAACATCTCTGATGTCGGCGCGCAAAAAGCCTGGAGCCGGTTTCCGTCGTACACGGTCAGCAAAGCCGCCCTCGAGTCGCTGACGAGGATTCTTGCTCGCGCTTATGCGCCGACCATTCGAGTCAATGCCATTGCCCCAGGCTTCGTCCTGCAGTCGGACATTGTCCCGGCAGAAGAGTGGAATCGGCTGATGAATCGTGTGCCGCTCAAACGTCCAGCGCGACCGGACGAGATTGCATCCGCCCTCGAATTCTTGTGGAAGAATGAGTATATTACCGGGCAAACAATTGTCGTCGATGGTGGATATTCGCTAGTTTAACTGCGCGCAGACACCGTATCCTTGCGGTAGCAGAGCGACAGGCGCTCATCGAGTAGTACAGTCGAGGCGCAATTTATTGGAGGTGAATGCATCATGTCCGAAACCACTGAACTTGCCGAAAAACTCAAAGCTGAAGGCGACCGGTTTACAGCTATCTTCTCGGGTTTGACTGACGAGCAATGGAACGAGCAGGTCTATACCGAAGGGACAACATGGACCATTCGCAACATCCTTTCACATTTCGTTACCTCGGAGCGAGGATTGATCAAACTCTTTGAACAGATCCGCCAGGGTGGCGCGGGAGCTGCCGATGACTTTTCCATTGATCGTTACAACGCCGCCATGCAGGAACGTACGAAAGAATTGTCCCCCCCAGAACTACTTGAACAGTACAAACAGGTGCGTGCGAACTCCGTTGCCTGGGTCTCAGGCTTGAAGGCACAGGAGTTGGAGATTACCGGTCGCCATCCGTTCTTGGGGCAGACCGTAATTCGGGAAATGATCAAGATGTTATATATTCATAATCTGACTCATTATCGGGATATGAAGAAGGCAATCAAGTAAATAGGATGATCATGAATCTGCCACCCTTTAAACTCGAACGTTATTTCGCTAAATACGAATTCAACACGGAATTTCTGCTCTGCTCGTCAGACTGTGAAGCCATGTCTGTCGCGGACTTGCTTGCCTTCGAGGACGGTGCTGCGGAAAAGTTTCAGCAGGTGTGGCTGGGTTATACGGAATCCCAGGGCAGTCCAACACTGCGCGCGGAAATCTGCAAGTTATATGAGACGATCGAGCCAGATGAAATTCTGGTCCATACCGGCGCAGGCGAGGCGATTTTCCTCTTTATGTTTGCGGCATTTCAACCAGGTGATCACGTCATCGTTCATTCACCGGGATACCAATCTCTTGCGGAAGTGGCGCGTGCTGCCGGGTGTAACGTCAGCCCGTGGCAAGCGCGCGAGGAGAAGAATTGGGCGCTCGATCTGGAAGAGTTGCGCCAGCTGATGCGCACAAAGACGAAAGCGATCATTATAAATACGCCGCACAACCCGACAGGATATCTCATGTCGCGCGAAGATTACGATGCCATCCACCAGTTTGCACAAGTAAACAACTTGCTCGTCTTTTCCGACGAGGTCTACCGTGAATCAGAGCATGAGTCGGCAATGCGCCTCCCCGCTGGCTGTGATTATGGCGATCATGCCGTTTCGCTCGGGGTGACCTCCAAGACCTATGGCTTGGCGGGGCTGCGGATTGGATGGATTGCAACGAAGAACCGCAAAATTTATGAAAAGATGGCCTCCCTCAAGGATTACACTACAATCTGCAATTCCGCCCCTAGCGAATTCCTCGCCGAAGTTGCCATGCGTAATCGAAAGAAACTTTCAGAGCGCAACATCAACATAATCAAGCGCAATCTTACGGTCATCGAAGAACTGTTTGCCCGCTATTCTTCCCGGTTTCACTGGGTACGGCCGCAGGCTGGCTCGATGGCATTCCCGCGCTATCTCGGTGGCAGCGTGGAAGATTTCTGCGATCAATTGGTCAGGATCGCCGGCGTCCTCCTTCTACCTGGATCTGTGTATGATGATTCCAACAATCACTTCCGCCTCGGTCTGGGACGAAAGAATCTGCCACAGGCGGTAGAACGGCTGGATGAATTTCTGTCCAAGCTATAAACAAGCCTACTTCATTTGTCTGCTTTGAAAAATCCTAAACCAAATCGTAACTGGAAGCCCATTTGAGAACTCTTTTCCGTCTTTCCCATCCGCTCTATCTCTTGCTTGCCGCGCTGACCTATTCGTTCGGGGCGAGCATTGCCAACTATCTGGGCAAGCCCTTCCGTGTGGACTCCTTTTGGCTCGGACTGGTTGCCGTGCTGTTTGCGCAGATGAGCATGAGCCTGCTTTCGGAGGTGTTCCGCCTGGATGTCGAACCGCTGGCCGAGAATGAGACCCGCCGGCAGCGCTCTCTTTTGCGAAATAATGCGCTCTATGTTTCGATTGCAGCATTGTCTGTGGATGCAGTGGTCGCTTTTATTCTGTTCAGCAATCGACATCTTTCCCTGGTTTCATTTATCTTTTTATTCGTCTCGCTTTTGCTCGTGCTCGGTTATTCCCTGCCTCCCTTTCGAAACCGCGGATTTGGAGAGTTCCTGCTTGCTGCGCATCTCGCCTATGTTATTCCTACAATTGCTTATTTGCTGCAGGCGGATGCAACTCATCGCTTTCTCGCATTAACGATTCCGCTGACGTTCCTTGCATTTGCCTATTTCATCGTGATGGACTTTCCTTCCTTTGCCAGAGATCGAAAATATAACCGCACGACATTTCTGACCCGCCTGGGATGGGAGCGTGTCGTCCCGTTGCACCATATTTTTATCCTATTTGCTTATCTCTTCTTTGCCATCACACCCGCGCTGGGGCTTTCCCTCTCTTTGACCTGGCCGGCGTTCCTGACACTTCCCTTTGCGCTCTTTCAAATATTTCAGCTGCGCAACATTGCTCTTGGCGCTCCTACAAACTGGATTCTGCTGACTGCAACGGCCCTCTCAGTATTCGGCCTGACGGCCTATTTTCTCACCTTAACATTCTGGCTTCGTTAAATCTTTTGATTCGCCTTTCTCATGCCCGAATTCCTGACGCTCCTGCCTCCCGATGAAGCCCGCTCTCTCCTCCTCGCGCATCTTACCCAGCCGCAAGCTGATACGGAAACAATCGCCGTTCCCTCTTCTTTAGGCCGCGTCCTAGCGGAAGAAATTGTTGCCCCGCATCCTTTGCCGGATTTTCGCCGCGCAACCGTGGATGGCTACGCGGTTCGTGCCGCGGATACGCACGGAGCCAGCGACACGCTGCCGGCGTATTTAAATCTCGTTGGCGAGGCCCCTATGGGGGACGCGCCTGCTTTTGCAGTTGGGCTCGGTCAGTGTGCATTGATCCACACCGGCGGCATGCTCCCCGATGGCACGGATGCAGTCGTCATGTTGGAACACACCCAACAGATAGGTGGGGACACGCCTATCCCTACGAATGCGGTTGCGCGAGCAGAAATCGAAATCTTCCGTGCCGTTGCCGATGGCGAGAATGTGATTCGCATCGGTGAAGATGTCGCCCAGGGACAGGTGGTCCAGGCAAAAGGATGTGTGCTGCGGCCCGCAGAAATTGGCGGACTTATGGCGTTGGGCATCACCCGGATCCAGGTGATGAAAAAAATACGCGTCGGTTTGATCTCTACAGGCGACGAGGTTGTGGACCCCTCCCAATCGCCGCGCCCGGGTCAGGTACGCGATGTTAACACGTATACTCTGGGTGCATTAATTGAAAAAAGTGGAGGCGAGGCCATCCGTTACGGGATCATTGCCGACCAGTTCGATGCTTTGAAAGAGGCGGCGACGAAAGCGTTATCCGAATGCGAGGTCGTCATCATCACAGCTGGTTCTTCCGCTTCCACCCGTGACATGACGGCGGACGTAATCCGTCTGCTTGGCATGCCGGGCGTCCTTGTACATGGAATCAATACTCGTCCGGGCAAGCCAACCATCCTGGGCGTGTGCAATGGCAAGGCCGTGATCGGCCTGCCGGGCAACCCTGTCAGCGCGCTGGTGAATGGGTATCTATTTGTAGTTCCTGTGATCGAAAAATTATTGGGTGAATTGCCGAAACCCAAACCCATCGTGTTCGCAAAATTGACCGTCAATTTACCGTCGCAAGCCGGTCGTGAAGACTGGTGGCCTGTTAAGTTGTCCTTCGCGGCCGGTAGGGGAGGGCTTAGCGGTGAGGGAGAGTTCTCCGCGGATCCTATCTTCGGCAAGAGCAACCTCATCTTCAGCCTCGCCGCCGCGGATGGACTTTTGCGCATTCCTCCAGATGCCACAGGTTTGTCAGCAGGTGAAGTGGTAGAAGTAAAGTTGATTTGACTTTACAAATTTCGTTCAAATAAAATTGTTACCTCGTCATTGTCTTGAGCTATCGCCGTTAAAAGAAAATACTGAGATATGCTCGAACGTTTAAACGAACCTGTTGCATTCTTCCTGCTCAGCATGAGCATTATCTTGATCACGCCTGTCCTTTCAGAGAGTTTGCAAAATGCAAAAGCTTTCGAAGGTGGAGAAAACGCATGCTACTTCGACTGAAAGATTTTGTAATCGGACCGCCGATTGCGACCCAGAAGCTCGCAGAAAAAAAGCTCAATAAGGTGCGTGCCCTGGCAGCCTTTTCGCCGGACGCGCTTTCCTCCATTGCATATGCCAACCAGGAGATTTACCTAGGATTGTTAATTGCCGGGAGCGCCGGGCTCTCCTTGGCATGGCCGATCGGCATTGCCATTACGGTCGTGCTGACTATTGCCGCGGTCTCCTACTACCAAACGATTCATGCCTATCCTTCCGGTGGGGGATCTTATGTCGTTGCGCGCAGCAATCTCGGAACATTGCCGGGTTTGATTGCAGCCAGCGCTCTTATGATCGATTATGTGTTGACCGCGGCGGTTAGCTTGACAGCTGGTGTGGATGCGATCGCCTCTGCCTTTCCCATCCTCGTAGCATATCGTGTGCCCATTGCCTTAGTGCTTCTGCTGTTGATCACCCTGGTCAACTTGCGTGGCTTGCGGGAGACCGGTACGTTGATGTCCATCCCCGTCTATTTGTTTCTGTTTACCTATTTACCGATGTTACTGTATGGTCTCTTTGTCTTGTGGAAAGACGGCCCAGGGACAATGGCGGTTGCAGCTCCGCCTGCCATGCAGCCCCTCACGTTATTTATCATCCTGCATGCCTTTGCCACCGGATGCACTGCCCTCACAGGTATCGAAACTATCAGCAATGGAGTGCCTGCGTTCCGTTCGCCGGAATCGGAGAACGCCGGAAAAACTTTGATTATCATGGCGATTCTGATGGGTTTGCTCTTTCTGGGAAGTATCGGTTTAACACAGTCCCTGGCTGTGATCGCCCAGCCGCACGAAACAATTCTCTCCGCCCTGGCGCGGCGCCTGTTGGGAACGGGACCGTTTTATTTTGTCGTTCAACTCACGACCTTATTGATCTTGACCGTAGCTGCAAATAGCAGCTTTGCCGGGTTTCCGCGAGTTGCTGCCATTCTGGCAAAAGATGGCTTTTTGCCGCGCCAGCTGACGAGTCTCGGCGACCGGCTCGTCTTCGTCAACGGCATTATTATCCTCGCGACAGCGACCGCGGTCCTGATCCTCGGCTTCCAAGGGAATTCACATTTGCTAGTACCACTTTTTGCCGTAGGAGCTTTTTTAGCCTTCACCCTCTCCCAGGCTGGTATGGTTCTGCACTGGTGGCGCAAACGCGGCCCACACTGGCAATTGAAGCTGATTGCCAACGGACTCGGCGCGTTTGCCACGGGCGTAACCCTGATCGTGGTAGGAATCACTAAATTTCTGGAGGGTGCCTGGATCACCGTGATTTTGATTCCAGTATTGGTCTGGATGTTCTTGCGGGTACGCGCTCATTACCGTGAAGTCCGAGACGAACTTTCGTTGCATGGTTTGCCACCCACGTTGCGACCCCTGATGCAACCGCGCGTGGTTGTTCCGGTTTCTGGCGTACATCGCGGCATTGTGGATGCCATGCGTTATGCCCAGACAATTTCCAACAGCATCACAGGTGTGTTTGTGGAACTGGAGCCGGGCAGTGGCAATGAGGTTCGCGAAAAATGGCAGCGCCTTTGGCCCGATGTTCCTCTGGTGGTGATTCCCTCTCCGTACCGTTCTGTGATCGAGCCTCTGCTTGAATTCCTCGACAAGACCGATCAGGAACATAACGACGGTCAGCAGGCAACAATTGTTTTGCCGGAGTTTGTGCCTGCGCACTGGTGGGATGCGTTTTTGCACAATCAGACGGCCTGGATGCTAAAGGCTGTGCTGTTATATCATCGCCAGCATTTAGGATTCCAACGCGTGATTATTGACGTGCCTTATTATCTGCGTGAGAGGCATGCCAGGGGAGGCTTTCCAAGTCAACGTTCCCACCGCTGAGAATCACGCCCACTTTCAATCCCTGAACATCAATTTTCTTTTCCCAGAGCACGCCCACTGCCACCGCCGCGGAAGGCTCGATAATCATCTTTGTCCGCTCCCAGATGAATTTCATTGCATCGATGATGCCCTGTTCGCTCACGGTGACGACTTTCTCGACGCGCGCTTGCAGGATCGGGAAGGTCAGCAATCCCAGGGAGGTGAGCAACCCATCGGCAATCGTTTGGGGCCGCACCGAGGGGACGATCTTTCCCGCCTGCATCGAACGATAGGCATCGTCAGCCTTTTCCGGTTCCGCAGCGATGACACGAATTCCCCTTTTGATCTCGGTTGCGGCGATCGCTGTCCCACTCAAGAGTCCACCGCCGCCCACAGGCGCGATGACCACGTCCAGATCTGGGACATCTTCCAGAAGTTCCAAGGCTGCCGTCCCCTGACCGGCAATCACGCGCTCATCGTTATAAGGATGGACCATGGTCGCACCGGTATCGAGCCGGATTCGCTCCAAAGTCGTCTCTCTTGCCTCGAGCGTTGGCTCACAAAACGTGATTTGGCCACCATACCCTGCCACTGCATTCTTCTTTACGGATGGGGCATTATTCGGCATGACGATATAGGCGGGAATGCCGCGCATTTTCGCCGCGAGCGCCAACGCCTGGGCGTGATTTCCCGAGGAATGTGTACAGACCCCGTACGCCGCTTCCTCGTCGCTCAATGACCAGACCGCATTCGACGCGCCGCGGAACTTGAACACACCAACTTTCTGCATATTCTCGCATTTCAGAAATACCTGGGCACCGACTGCTTCATCCAAACTTGCATTGGTCAAAACGGGCGTGCGATGAATGTAGGGTTTTATTCGTTGTGCTGCGTTTTGGATATCTTCTAGGGTGGAGGGCATACAAAATCCTTTAGACCGGACAGGTTTCCCAAATCTGTCACGTCTTATGAACTAGTATCCTCTTTCGAAATCTACGACATACTTTAATGGGTCGCCTGGAATGTATAAGTGATAATTCTCAATAAAAAGTTTAGTGATATCTTCCGGATAACTAATTGCAGATGTGTGATAAGTCATGTACAGATTCGGTGTATCCCAGAAAGGGTGATCTGCTGGAACGGGCTCCTTCTCAAAAACATCCAGGACTGCCGCGGCGAGTGTACCTTCCTGCAACGCCTGGACCAACGCTCCTTCGTCCACCGAATTGCCGCGCCCCACATTTACGAAGATGGCGTGATTGGGTAAGGCATTTAATAGTGCTTCGTCAACAATCTTATTTGTCTCTTTTGTGCGCGGCAAAACACTGACCAGATAATCCAAGCCATGTGCAAACTCGAGGATGGTATCGCCATGATAATACCTGTCCACTTGCGGGCTTATCTCACTTGCCCGTGTAAAGCCTCTTACGCTCATCCCGAAATGTTTTGCCGTTCCTGCCAGATGCGCGCCGATGGAGCCCACCCCCAGCAAGCCAATCGTCTTACCCCGCAGCACACCCGGATCGGTTCGGCGCCACTTGTGCTCTTTTTGTGCCTGCATTCTGTCGAGCATCTTTTTCTCGAAAAACAAAAGATACCCAAAGACATATTCAGACATCAAGGGACCGAAGACGCCACGGGCGTTGGTCAACACGTAATCGCGGCGTTGGGCGGGATCCACCAGAGGCTCGACACCTGCGTAAATCGCCTGTGCCCATTTCAGTTTGGATAAGCGAGGTAGCGCGTCCCGAATGGCTTTTGGCTCGCCGAGGGCAATCTCTGCTCGGGCGGGATCGTCGACAATTTCCAAATCGGGTAATTGAGCAGCTTCAACTAACTGCCGGTATTTATCTTTGTCGGAGGAAAGGATGACAAGCTTGCGCATGGGCTGATTATACCCACGCCGCTTTGGAACTTGTGGAAGCACTTCACAGTGTCCACTTGCTTAAGCCCGGTGCTGATACCCAGGCATGACGCATGAAAAAAGAGCCATGTAATTACATGGCTCTTTTTGTTATTCTGGTTTTTCGGATTCCACTTCAATATGCGTGTGTGGCTTCTTTGCGTTCTTTAGCCCCAGCGAAGTCATGAGACCAGTCACGAACGAGGCGGTCATCAATCCCAGGATAAATTTCCCCGTCTGTTCGTTTTCTCTTTCCGTCTGCTCATTGATGTGATATGTTGATGCTGTAACCGGGATGAATTCTCTCTGCACCGTCTGCTTGCGGGGCTGGCGAACAGGTTCATGGACCGGTGTCGGCTGTCCGGTCGTTGCCTGTTCATGACCTTCGACAACAATGCGTGATCCGAGCCGATTTGCGTAAACTTGTGTAAACTCCGCCCCGAAGAAAAGAATTTGCGCAGAATAGTAGATCCACAAAAGTAAGATCACGAGCGAGCCAGCTGCCCCAAAGGTCGTGCCGACCGCACTGCTTCCCAAATACAGACCGATCAGCGTTTTACCGATGGAAAATAACACTGCCGTAAAGAATGCCCCGACCCATACATCCCGCCACGCAATTTCCGCATCCGGCAGGAACTTAAAGATCAAGGCAAACAATAGAGTCAGGAACAAAATCGAAATCACCAGATTGATGATTTGCAGAATCAGATCCTGGAAGGGGAAAAGACCGCCAATCCATGTTCCGAAGGCGGTAAGCCCAGCGCTGACGACCAGCGAAACCAACAGCAAAAAGCCGATTCCCAGAATCATTGCAAACGATAGGAAACGCTGGATGATCAACTTCTTGATCGAGTTCCAAATACCCTGGACTTTTTCCTCCTCCACCTCCCAGACGGTATTGAGAGCATTGTGTAACTCATTGAAGGCACCCAACGCACCGAAGAGCAACGTCACGATACCGATAATGGTGGCGACAATCCCTTGTGCGGGATGACTAACGCTGTCCAATAAACCGGCTATGAAAGTTTGCCCCTGCGCGCCGACGAGTCCACCAATTTGGCTGAGGACCGCCTGCTGAACCGCATCGCGTTGCCAGAGTAATCCGGCGACAGCAATCGCAATGATCAACAAAGGGGCGAGGGAAAAGATCGTGTAATAGGCTAATGCTGCGGCGAGACGGGAAGCATGATCTTCTTTCCAGCCCTGATACGAGAGCTTAAAGAGAGTCGGTAACTCTTTGATAAGTCTTCTCATTTCAACCTCCGGAAAGGAAACCACCCCCCAAGGAAAAGTACTCTTGGGAGGTGGATTTCTACACGATTATTCTATTCGGCGATCTTCCTACGTTACGCCCGTCGGAACAGACCCACGAGGAAGAGCAAAACAATCGCGCCTAATATCGCAACTATAAGGCTCATCAGGTTGAAGCCGGTGACACCCGGAGCGCCAAAGGCGTTCATGAGGAAACCACCGATCACTGCACCGATGATACCAACGATAATGTTGGCAAGGGCACCCATCTGGGCATTGGTGCCCATGATCATGCTGGCGATCCATCCTGCAAGAGCGCCAAAGATGATCCATAAAATAATGTTCATTTCTACCTCCGATAGATTTAGTTTGCTTCAAATTGGTCGAACTTGCTTTGGCAGATGTGTATCTGCTTAAAATAAGGTACGATTTTGATTAAAATCTGTTACGTACTTCTCATTTTCAGTACACATCGTTCCATAGGTAATAACGAAAATCCCCGCCTTTGTGACGGGGACTTAATCATCGTTTTGAGAGTTCCGAGCGTCTAGCGCAAAATGGTTGCTTCCCGTTCGGGGCCGACACCGATCCATTTCACCGGGATACCGGTCGCTGTTTCGATGAGCTTAACATAGCTTTGCGCTTTGGCTGGCAACCCCTCGTATGTGCGGACGTCGGTAATATATTCATCCCAGCCGGAGAGTGTCTCATACACAGGCTCGACCTGATCCAATCCGTACGCGTCCACATCCGCATAGCGAACGGTCTTCCCATTTAGTTCATAATGGGTGCAGACTTTGATCTCGTCCAGGCTGCTGAGGATGTCCAGCTTCGTCAGGCATAATTCGGTAACACCACTCAACTGCACCGCGGTTCTGACTATCTCCAGATCGAGCCAGCCCACGCGTCGCGTGCGTCCGGTCGTCGCGGCGACTTCGCCAAATCGGTCGTAGGCTGCATTTTCGTTCGAATGGATTTCTGTTGGCAACGGACCTGCCCCAACACGCGTGGTATAGGCTTTGGTGACGCCGATCACATTTGTGATGTAACGCGGTGGGATGCCGAGCCCGGCCGAGGCGGCCGAGGGGATAGTTGTCGAGGCTGTAACAAACGGATATGTCCCCCAATCGGTATCGAGAAAGGTTCCCATCGCCTGTTCAAGCAGGAAATTTTTATTGGTTTGGAGCCCATCCTGAACGATGGAGAACAACTCGCGGATATACGGTTTCAATTTCTGATAATAGCCACGATAGGCGTCGCGTATTTCCTCATAGTCCAGGACCTGCCCGCCCAGCGCGACGATGATCTTGTTCTTCAACACCAACTGCATTTGCAGGCGTGTCTCGAAGGCATTGCTTGTGAAATCGCTCCAGCGGATGCCGTTGTAGCTGACCTTGTCTGCATAGACAGGACCAATGCCGCGGCGGGTAGTCCCGGTAGCGCCCGAACCTTTGGCTTCCTCATACAAGCCATCCAGAATTTTATGGTAGGGCATGATGAGGTGAGATCGAGGCGAGATCCACAGCCGCCCTTCGAGACCGACACCTTTCCTGTTCAGCATCTCGATCTCTTCGATTAATACCGCCGGGTCAATCACCACACCACCACCGATCAACCCGACCGTGTTTTGTGCAAACAGCCCGGATGGGACAAGATGAATTTTAAAAGTACCAAACTCGTTGATCACAGTATGTCCGGCGTTGTTGCCGCCATTAAAGCGCGCAACGTAATCCATCTGCCCGGCAAGGAAATCCACTGCTTTGCCCTTGCCCTCGTCGCCCCATTGTGAACCGATAACCGCTGTGACGCTCATTGTGTCTCCTTGTTTACCTGTCTACAGGTCTCTCAGCACTTCATCAACGATTTGGATTGCAAGCCCGGTATACGATTCGGGTGATAAATCCAGCAGTCGGGCACGTGTCTTCCCATCGACGTCCAGTGCTTCGACCCAATGCCGGTAGCTATGCTCGTCTAGCGGGCGTCCCCGCGTCTGTGACTTCAGCAAATCATAGGCATCGCTGTGACCCGCGGCGCGCAAAATGGTCTGCACACCTTCACCAATAATTTCCCAATGTTCGTTCAATTGCTTTTTGAGTCGTTCATCATCGGCATCGACGCGTGACATGCCGCGTGTGATATTTTTCCATGCAAGCAGTGTGTGTCCGAGGGCAACGCCAAATGTTCGTCTCACGGTTGAATCTGAGAGATCGCGCTGCAAGCGCGAGATGGGCAGCTTCTGTCCATAATAGGTGAGGAGTGCATTTGCGATGCCAAGATTGCCTTCCGCGTTTTCAAAGTCAATCGGATTGACCTTTTGCGGCATCGTGGATGACCCCACTTCTTGGGCAACGACTTTTTGTTGGAGAATACCATCACTGATATATCGCCAAACGTCCTGCGTATAGTCAAGAAGGATGGAGTTCGTCAACTTTACTGAGTCGAAATACCGGATCCAGTTGTCGTACGGGAGAGTCTGGGTGGTCACAAGATTGGGTTCCAGTCCTAAACTTTCGATGAACTCTTTGCTAAATGAAAACCAATCTACCTTTGGCGCGGCCGTCTGAAGGGCGTTGAAGTTTCCCACTGCACCTGTCAGCTTGGCACCGAATTTGTGATTCGCAATTTCAGCGCGACATTTGAGCAACCGCGCGATATAAACGGCGATCTCTTTCCCCAATGTTGTCCCCATGGCGGGCTGACCATGCGTCCGCGCCAGGAGGGGCAGGGCGCGATATTTCTTGGCAAACGCGGCTAGTGAAGTGATCACTTCGTCAAGTGCCGGGAGCAGAATTTGATCGCGTGTCTCCCTCAATGCGACCGCCTGGGCAATGTTATTGACGTCCTCGGAAGTTAGACCGAAATGAATGTATGGGTGAAGTTTTGCAGGCAATTTCTCGCGCAAGAAATATTCAATTGCTTTGACGTCATGCCGCGTCGTCTTTTCATAAGCCTGGATTTTGCGCGCATCTTCGTCAGTAAAGTTTCGTAAATTTATTTGGTCGTCCGGTAACGCGTCGGCGGGCAACACACCTGTTTTGGAAAGGGCAGATAAAAAGTCCACCTCGATTTGGACACGAGTTCGCAGATAAGCATATTCAGAGAAGAAATCTCGAAGTGGGGAGGTTTCTATTTCGTAGCGTCCATCCAAGGGAGAAAGGGCGTGAAGAGTCATGTTCAAGCATTATAATTCGGGCGGTCAAATCCAAGAGGAGTTTCCATGAAAATATTGTCTGAAACGGCTCTTACATATGATGACGTTTTACTTGTGCCACAGTATTCTAATGTGGATTCGCGGCGCGTTCTTTCCACGAAAACCTGTCTGACGAAAAAAATCACGCTGCAGATCCCGATTGTTGCCGCCAACATGGATGTGGTGACCGAAAGCGAGATGGCGATCACCATGGCGCGCGAAGGCGGGATTGGGATGATCCACCGCTTTATGACGATTGCCGAACAGGCGCGCCAGATCCAACGCGTGAAAAAGGCTGAGTCCTTCATCGTAGATAAACCGATTACCATGACCGAAACTCATACTGTCGGTGACGTCAGACGCGTCGTGGAAGAAACCGGAACGGGCGGTATTTTGATTGTGGACAAAAATGAGAAGTTGATCGGTATCGTGTCGACCCGCGATCTGTTGTTCGAGGACGACAGCAATAAGCCCGTCACGGAAATTATGTCCAAGCCGGTTCACACAGCCGGACCGGATACCACGTTGAAAGAAGCGGAACGGCTTCTGCATGAGTACCGCGTCGAGAAACTGCCTTTGGTCCGTGACGGCGGGAATGTGGCAGGTCTCGTGACACTGAAGGACATTATGAAGATCACGCAGTTCCCCAAAGCGACGAAGGACGCCAAGGGACGATTGTCGGTGGGCGCGGCAGTTGGCGTGCGAGATAAGGAGATGCGCCGTGTGGATGCGGTACTCGCAGCAGGAGCGGACTGCATCGTAGTGGATATTGCACATGGCGATTCACATCTGGAAATGGAAATGATTCAAAACATTCGCAAGCATCATCCCGAGGCGCAAATCATCGGCGGAAATGTGGCGACCGCGGATGGGACCAAGCGATTGATCGATGCCGGTGTCGATGCCGTCAAGGTTGGCGTGGGACCGGGCTCGATCTGTATCACGAGGATTGTCGCCGGCGCGGGTGTGCCCCAGCTCACTGCTGTGATCGAGTGTGCGGAAGCTGCCCGAGAGCAGGGAATTCCCATTATCGCGGATGGCGGTATCCGTCAGCCGGGAGATGTGGCGAAGGCGATGGCAGCTGGCGCCCAGACGGTCATGATCGGCTCCATGCTGGCGGGAACTGATGAAAGCCCGGGGATGATTATGACCCGCAGAGGTCATCGTTATAAGGCCTCGCGCGGTATGGCATCCCTGGAAGCGAATATCGAGCGTAACAAACGTGAAGGCAATGACCTGACCCAGGAAGAGGTCGAGGATTACGTTGCGGAAGGTGTTGAGGCAGCAGTGCCGTATCGCGGCAAAGCGCGCGAAGTGCTAACGCAACTGGTTGGAGGTTTACAATCAGGGATGAGTTACAGCGGGGCGCATTCCATCGAAGAGCTCCAGCAAAAAGCAATCTTTGTGCGGATGACAG
>DATHUN010000570.1:0-3945 GCA_035462205.1 Anaerolineales bacterium | reverse complement strand
CGTGCGTGTTGCGCTCCACTTCTTCCATATGGAGGCTTAATAATTCGCGGCGTTTGCGTAGCTCTTCGCCGATTTCTTTGAAGATTTTGGCGGAACCTTCGGCGGGCAAATCTTCGACAGGAAGCAGTTCCGGCCGTGTTTCGGTCTCTGGTAACGTAGGCTTAGATTCTATCTCAGCGATGACGTCTTTGTTCGGAACAAGTGTCGGACGTTTGTTGCGCGCTGCCAAAACAGAGCTGAGCCGATTCCGCCACGTTTGCCAGAGCTTATCGCTAACATCGGCGTCAGATTGCGGCTTTTCCAATGGTGGGAGTTCCGGCGTCTGGGAAGGGCCGTTCACCAGAAGCTCGGCATTTGATTCAGAAGTTGCTTCCGAATCTATTCTCTCCCGCTGAGATAGCTTCTCCTCCTCGGATGGAGGAGTCTCGGCTGCGGATGGGAGAGATGCATTATCATCCGGTTCTTTTTCTGAGAGCCTAACATTCGCCGGTTCTACCGGAATCGCCGCCTCGAGCTCCTGGTCACTTCTTTTGCGGCGGCGGCGTTTCGGAGTGGGGACCAAATCCCCTTCAAGCTGAGATTCAGGCTTTTTTCGGCGAGCAGGCTTTTGCTTGATAAGAGGTGAGATATTTTCCCCAGACGCAATCTCGGCCACCGGATTCGTATTGGCGGGGGGAACCGGCTGCGAATCCACAAGATCCGAAGGACCGAGGACGATTTGCGACGGTTCCTGGGCGTTCGCTTCACGCAGCTCGTCGAGGATTTTCAGGACATCCAGATCGAGGTATTCCGCATAGTTCCGTAAATAACCGCGCGCCTGCACGGGCGATGGCATAACGGACAGGTCGTCCGCTTCCAATGCTTGCAGATATTGCACACGGATCCGCGTGGCTTCGAAAACCTTTTCGAGTGTGAGGCGCCTGTCCTCACGGGCTTCTTTGAGTCTCTGGCCGATGGTTGTCATGCGAAAGAAAACATCACCAGTCCCCCATCGAACGGGTATGAACTGGTGATGTCATGAGCAGATGGGTATAAACTAGGCTGCGGGAGTCTCTACCGGTGCTTCGGCTTGTGCCTCAGCCTGGGCTTCCACAGGTGCGGGTGTTTCGCCTTCTACGGCTTCGCCTTCGCGGTGGACAATGACCTTGACTTCCGGGACGAGATCCATGGTCAGGCGAACGTGAGCGGTGTACTCGCCCAGATTGCGGATCGGCTGCATGTCGATCTGCTGCTTCTTGACCTCGTAACGGGTCTTCTCCTGAATGGCGGTTGCCACGTCCTGGGTGGTGATGGAGCCGTACAGCTTGCCCGTTTCACCAGCTTTGGCACCAAAGACGAGCGTAACGCCGTTGATGTGGGAAGCGAGGTCCTTGAGCTCGGAATTTTGCTCGGTGCGGCGGACTTCCGCCTGCGAACGGATTCGCTCGACCTGCTTGAGAGCGCCAGCCGTGGCAAGCACTGCCAATCCCTGCGGGATAAGGAAGTTGCGGCCATAACCATCGGCGACCTTCTTAATATCGCCTGCGCGTCCCAGTTTGTAAACGTCCTTGATCAGTAATACTTTCATGCTTCAAGCCCTTTCGTGCTTTTTGAGGATGTTCGCTCGGGCGAAGGGTACTACGCCCGGCGAAGTATTTTACCACGAATGGCCAGGTCGAGGCCTCAAGGCACCAGAAATGAAGCCAGTTTCGACGTTTGACCTCAAATGGTCGTCTCCAAGAGATCCATATACGCCCCCTCGATCAGGTCTTTCCGTTCCACACCGAGCGCGGACATCAGATCTTCAGCGATTTTCTGCCCTTCGGAATCGCTTTGCCCCTCGTCCAAGAGGACTTCCAATTCCATAAACCGACCCAGCCCGGCTACATCGTCCAGATGCACGCGGGTTTGCCCAACCAGATACAGATAACGCGTTTTTTTCACCACACCACGAATGCCGTACGCTAGCTCGAGCACACGCTTTAAATTCTCAGGATCATCGCTCCGGGTGATGTGATAGTCCGATCGTTTGGGTCCCTCTTGATCGGGACGGATGTAATAGATGAGCTGGGCATGATCGGTAAGACGACGCAGCTTCAAACGCCCCTGCGGAGTGTTGAAAAAAGTATCCTCCTGCACAATTACTTGTACCGGGATGTCACTTAATTTTTCGGCCCGGGATTTAATCTCGTCAAAATTCCGAGCCCATGCTTTGATTTCAATATTCGATGGCAAGGCTCATATCCGTTTAGATCATCTGTTTATCGGGCCACGGAGCCAATCGAACAACTTCATCTCCGCCATTCTTGATGAGGCTGGCAAAAATGTCATTCGTATGATCGTCCCGAGCCAGATATGTTACCAGAAATAGATCCCCAAAAGAAGTTGTTGTCGTAATCCCAGACGTGAGATATTTGATTTCTCCATACTCTTCATGCCGGTAAGCGAACAGATCGGTATTCATAATTCTGTCTTCTTCCAGAGATGTCACGCGTTTCCAGAACCGGTCGAACAATGGGTATTCCACGGGATTACGAAATAATTTGATCAAGTATTTGAAATAAGGTTTGGCGCGATAGCGAAGGGTCGAAACCCGGTACGTAAGCATCGAAGACAGGGCAAAGGCGTCCCAATTATCGGAGACATGGGTTCTTCCTACCAGGTCTTTGTTGAAGGTGATTCGCATCGTATTGTAACCCGCTGGAACATGAGCAGCATTCTCAAGCATCGAATCCGGAATGCTAAAAAAGCGGATCACAGACGTATTCGTCGCGATCGTATCGCCATAGACATCGCTGAGGAAACATGGCGCATGCAGTTCTCTCATGATTTGCAGTAAATGATCAATAATCCTGCTCGGATGAAAGGTATCGGTTGTGGTACCTTTGGAAGGCTGGCGCACAATTTGTTTTTCATCCAATCCACTGGCTGCCAGAATAAACTCGCGACGCTCGAGGGAAGTCAATTGGAGGGCGTTTGCCAGACAAACAAGCAATTCTGGCTCAAAGTATTTCTTCACCCCCCGTTCGATTTGACTGATGACAGCGTCATCGAGCTGGGAATACTCGGCAAGCTCGGATTGTGTCCAGCCCAAGTCCTGTCGTAACGCTGATAGAAGTTCACCAAAATCCTTGCGGTTCATAGCAGCCTCAAGAAAAATTGACTCAAAGAAATCTTTGAGTCAATTGTAAGACAGATTACTGGACTCTGCAATTATGAAAGTATAAAATAACTGTAACTTCATATAAATCTATCCTGGAGCAAATCCAGGGCGATTCAGGGTGGATTCCCCAGGAGGGGGATGTAGCTAGCAAAGAGACTCCAACACACGTTGGAGTCTCTTTGCGTCTCCGCCTCAGTTGGGCACATTGAGAAAACCGAACAGCCGCCATAGTCGCCGAATCGTGGCGTGACCGAAATCAGGCTTCAAAAACTGGTTGGGGCACGTCCCCGGGATGACAGCGATGCCGTTCGCCTCGCATATCTCCACGGCCCCCGGAGAAACACTGGTCATGCCTGCCGCCAAACCGGCCTTGGTTCCCATCATACAGTGCATCCAAACGTGCTTAATCCCCAAATCCGCGCATTGCTGCACGATCTGATCGGTGACCCTGGGATTCGCCAGAATGAATACGGCATCGACCTTCTCAGGGAGCGATTTCAAGTCGGCATAGCAGATGTCGCCCTTGAACGTGTTGATCCGCGGATTGACCGCGTAGACTTGATATCCGTTTTCTCTGAACTTGTCATACGCCAAGTTACAGCCCGTCTCACGTTTATCTGAGACACCCACCACGGCGATCTTCTTTTGGGCAAGGAAATCCTGCACCAGTTGATCCACTTTTGACATATCTTTTCTCCTTCCACAAAAATGAAGTAAAGCGGCTTCGAGATCCTTACTTCCCATCATTAAAAATTATACGGTTCCCTGGACTCAAAATAAAGATGATGAAAATCACTACTTCT
>DATHUN010000569.1:0-5159 GCA_035462205.1 Anaerolineales bacterium | reverse complement strand
GCCGTACCCAGTTGATTGCTACCTGTGACATTGGCTTGCCAATTTCCTCTGAGATCCCCAGTACTTCGTTGACAATTTTCAAGGCTTTATCACTCAAATTCAATTTCTTTTGATTGAGGCGTGTTGGATCTTTGACTTTCTTCAGGAATTTTCCTGTCAGAATACCCTCTTCAAGCAAACCCCAGGGCAGGACAGCCATATCCCAGTGTTTTGCCATCGGGATGATGGCTCGCTCCACGTCGCGGCCGAGCAGCGAATAGGGGACTTGCATTCCGATAAAACGGGACCAGCCCATCAGGTCGGCGCGGGTGTTGGCTTCGGCGACGATGTAATCCGGTGTATCAGAAAATGCCACGTAGCTGACCTTTCCCTGCCGGACCAGATCATCCAAGCCGCGGGCAATTTCCTCCACCGGCGTCATGTAATCCCACATGTGTAGATAGTAAATATCGATGTGATCGGTTTGCAAGCGTTCCAAGCTGCGCTCGACCGACTTCATCATGTTCTTGCGGCTATTGCCCCCACCGTTCGGATCGGTATTATCAGGTTTCGTGAGAGTATATTTGGTAGCAACCACAAAATGATCGCGGTCCGCCTTCAGGAAGTCGCCGAGGAATTCCTCTGCTGTACCATCCGTGTAGTTGACCGAGGTGTCAATAAAATTGCCGCCTTCTTTCGCAAACAGGTCAAACATCTTTTTGCTTTCCGTTTTTGAGGCACCCCATCCCCATGTTTCGCCGAACGTCATCGTGCCGAGACAAAGCTCTGAAACACGCAGCCCACTGTGACCGAGTAGTTTGTATCGCATCTTTCCTCCTACAATTTAAAAGATTTACCGCTGTATTCGATTTTCATTCAAAAGAAATTTCTTTGGAAGGGGAGATTGCAGTTTCCCCGGATGGTTTCTACTAGCTCTCCGAATGGTTTTATGGACCACGAATAGGCTACTTATCAAGCTTTAGCCGAATCCTGCATAAATCTACATTGTATTTGTTGAAAATCTGCCTAAAATTACATCTGGTTTTAGTAGAATTTTGTATCGGATTTTTCGTTTTGCAGGTCATTATGTATCTCAAGCGTATCCAACTCGGTCTGATCCATGTCGCTGTCGCGATGACGCTGGTGCCAATCAACAGCACGCTGAACCGTGTAATGATCAAGGAACTTGCGCTTTCGGCGACATTGGTTGCCATCCTTGCTTCTCTTCCCTATTTGTTTGCCCCCATTCAAGTTGCGATTGGTTCCTATTCGGATCGCCATCCAATTTTGGGATATCGCCGCACGCCCTACATCCTCGCCGGGTTGCTGCTGTGCGTGCTGGGTGTGGTTGTCTCTCCGCAGGTGGCCTTCCTCCTGGCAAAGAATTTTCCGCTTGGCTTGCTTGCGGGTATTTTTGCCTTTGGCCTGTGGGGTATGGGATATAACCTTTCGGCGGTTTCCTATCTTTCCCTGGCTTCTGAGCTCTCCAGCGAGAAGGAACGCGGCAAGACGATCGCGACAATGTGGTTCATGATGATTGTCGCGATTATTGTCACGGCGATTGGGCTGGCGCGCATGGTGGACCCCTACACGCCGGAAGCGCTGATTCGCGCCTTCGGTTACGTGTCCGCTTCGGCGCTTATGCTAGGTTTGATTGGTCTCATGAAATTGGAACCACGCGCGGGCATTTCTGCTTCGAGTGCCTCTGAAAATTACACCGTTAAACAAATGACCTCCGCGATCACGGCGAATCCGGTCGCACGGACATTCTTCCTCTATTTGTTATTATTGCTGGCTGCCATCCTTGGGCAGGATGTGTTGCTCGAACCCTTCGGCGCGGAAGCCTTCGGTATGACCGTCACGCAAACGACGCGTATTACATCCATCTGGGGAACATTCGTTTTGCTCGCAATCATCGTCGCAGGCATTCTGGAGGGACGCGTCGCCAAACGGACTGTTGCCCAGTTTGGCAATATTGGCGCGTTGCTAGGATTTGTTGTGATCGTTGCAAGCGGATTTCTTCTCAACAAACACATCTTTTACACCGGCGTGACGTTTCTCGGCATCGGCACAGGACTCTCGACGGTGGCGAATCTCTCGCTGATGTTCGATCTCACCGTCCCGGGCATGGTGGGGCTCTATATCGGTGCCTGGGGATTCTCGAATGCCCTCTCGCGGTTAACGGGATCCATTCTCGGTGGGGTCGTACGCGATGTGGTTACGCAAGCCACCGGCGTCGCGCTGAGCGGCTATCTCGTCGTGTTCAGCATCGAGGCGCTGATGTTAGTCGCCGCCGCGATCATGCTGTATCGGATTGACGTCAATGCATTTCAACAGCGAATTCATGAACCGTCTTTTGTGGAGAAGGTGGCAATTGCCGCGGAATAGAAATTTATGTCAATCATCAACGTCGCTTATTTCTCAGATCTGTATCGTGCCCCTCAAGTGCAAAAAGGAGCAGAAGAAGTTTGTATTGCCAACATCAGTCCGCTCGAGCGACAGAAGCGGCTACGATTTGGTGTCCAACAGTTTGTGATCACGCTTATTGTTTTAGCTATATTGATTGCTCTGCACGTGAATCCGCTCTGGCGGCTGTCCCTGTTACCCCTGTTTTGGGCATCTACAGTGGGTTATTTTCAAGCTCGTGATAAGACCTGAGTGTCACTGGCATCGCGCGGTGCGCGTAAATTTGGTGATGAAGAGGAGCAAATCAAAGATCAAGCGGAGTTACTTCAAGTTCGTCGGCAAGCGCAGCGAGTGATCATCAAGGCGTTATTTGTGGCACTTGCCATGACGCTGCTCGGATACTTTCTCCCTTTCTAAGGACATCTAACTATGACAGAGGAATGGCTTTCCCTCAGCGAGGCGGCAAAATTGCTCGGCGTGCATCCCAGTACCGTGCGGTTGTGGTCCGATAAGGGAGTACTGCCGACGCACCGTACGTCCGGCGGGCATCGCCGCTATCGTCGCGATGAGGTGATGTTATGGTCCGACACCGCGCGTGAGGTGCGCATCGAACCGGAGGGGATCATGCAAATCGCGATTAAGAATGTCCGTGTCCAGATCGGGGAGGCGAATCTGGAACGGGAGAGCTGGTACAAAAAGCTGGATGAGAATGCGCGCAAACAATATCGGGAGAGCGCCCGCTCTCTTTCTCAGGGATTGATGACCTATCTTGCTTCCGAAAACGGCGACGAGTCAGAAGCGCACGCTATCGGTTATGAATATGCCTCTAGGGCGCGCCGCTACGGTCTCAGCGAAGTGGATGCGACGCGGGCATTACTGTTTTTTCGAAATGTCTTGATCGAATCGGTGATGAAAGTGTATCGCGAAGCAAATATCCACTCCGGCCGCGCCTGGGAGGAAATGCTTCACAAAATGCACACCTTTACCGATCTGATTTTGCTGAGTTTGTTGGAAACCTATCATAAGTTGGAAAGTGTCAACCATTAGATTCTGCGTGAAGGAGTGCGTTCTATGCCTCAAGCAGATCAAGCACAAACTAAAACGAAGCCTCACATGGCAGCTACGCATCGATCTAAACGTTTCAACCCCAATGTGATGACCGAAAAGATCGTCCCGATTCTTCTCGTGCTACTTGTGCTCGTTCTAGTGGCCGTGTTCGTCATTATTGGCATGTCGCTGGCGGGAGTCATCCCATCCACATAAATTTGGTATAACAACCTTGCGATCAAATGTTCGCAAGGTTAATTTTCATCAGGATAAAACTATGAACTTTCTTCCCTACGTTTCCACTCTCGTAACTTTTGCATTCGCCGTCGCCGTTTATAACCGTTATCGCCAGCGTGGCGGCGTTCATTTGCTGCTTTGGGCGTTCGGCTTGCTGCTGTATGGCATCGGTACCTTGAGCGAAGTCATTCTGGGGCTGACCTTCAACGTAATTTTCTTAAAGCTCTGGTATCTGACCGGTGCCATGCTGACCGCCGCCTGGCTGGGCATGGGAACCGTCCATTTGTTGATTCGCCGCGGCAATGTCGCTCAGATCCTGACCTGGGTATTTGCATCGGTTTCTCTGTTGGCCTTCCTGCTCGTAATGATCGCAACAGTGACCTCCACGGCTTATGACATCACCCGTCCCGCCTCAGAACAATACAGGGATATCTTTGCCCGGAATGGCTTGATCATCTTGCTGACGATTCTACTGAACATCTATGGCACGCTGACTCTCGTGGGTGGTGCCATTTATTCGGCATTCCTGTTCTGGCGCAAAAAGATCCTTGCCAATCGTATGTTTGGAAATATTTTGATTGCCGCGGGTGCCCTCTCGCCGGCAATGGGCGGAACATTCCTGCGAATAGGCTTAACCGATTTGCTGTATCTTAGCGAGCTGGTCGGTGCCATCCTGATGTTTATTGGTTTTGTCATGGCAACTTCGCCAACCGCGGAAGTAAGCTCCTCGCAAGCACGTGCATGATTAAATATTCTTAATCTAACGACAGTCCCTTTTGGGTGACTGTCGTTTTACCGCTTCCTACCAAAGCCCGCTTTCTGCTCTGAATTATTATGTAAAACTCATCTTTCAAGCCGGCGGCATAATGCGGTACTTTGCGATTCACGCTATAATGAATCTTATGATACTCGACTTACCACTTTTACTTGAAACCAGACGAAATCACTCGGTTGAACACGCAACACTTCACATCCTTGCCCGTAAATATCCAAAAATGACCATGGGCGGTCATTCCAACCCGACCGGCTTCTACCTGATGGGCGGCTTTAGCAAAGAGGAAATCCAGGAAGCGGCGGATGAGGCGATGCGACGCATCCGCGCTGGGGAGAAGGAACTCGCCATCCACGAGGGATGCGGCACGAACATTGCCACATCCACTTTGCTCCCGGCGATGTTCGCCTTTGTGCCGATGCAGCAGGCGCGCTCTAATATTTGGCGCGTCTTCCTGATCCCGTTTGCGATCGGTCTGGCGGTCATCGGTTATTTCCTCAGCAAGCCGCTGGGACCCTGGCTGCAGCGCAACGTCACCACGGAGGCGAATCTCGGCAACATGCGCATCGTGGATATTATCCCCGTGCGCAAAGGATTGTTCCGCGTCATTACAAAATGAATTCGTAGGGACGAGCAGATGCTCGTCCCTACCATAATATGCCCAACATCTTCTTCCTCTACGGCAACGACGAATTCGCCATCACGCGCAAGCTCAAGG
>DATHUN010000568.1:0-19497 GCA_035462205.1 Anaerolineales bacterium | reverse complement strand
AAATTACAGTCATTGGTGCGGGATCCGCATCCTTCGGTGAGAATACACTCTCGGCAATTGTGCGCTCAAAAAAATTACAGGGTTCCACGCTCGCCCTCGTGGATCGAAATACGGACAGTCTCAATATTGTGAGCCGCTTGGCAAATCGACTCAATCGTGAATGGGATTCTCAGTTTACGATCACATCGCAGACAGATCATCGCGAGGCATTGCCGGGCAGCCAGTTCGTTGTCAACGCGATTGAAGTAGGAGCTCGTGAAAATTTATGGAAGATGGATTTTGATATTCCTATCAAATATGGTGTCCGCCAGCCTTACGCAGAAAACGGGGGACCTGGCGGCTTTGCTCACGCGGCGCGCAACGTCGGTCCGATCATGCGAATCGCCCATGATATGGAGCAGGTGTGTCCCGATGCATGGTTTGTCAACTTTACCAATCCGATGATTCGTATTTGTGATGCGGTCAACCGCCATAGCACAATTAAAGCGGTTGGTTTGTGTCATCAAATTTATGCAGGCTATGCCATGGTCGGTGTTGCTCTCGCGAAAGATCTCGGTATCGAGGTCCCCGAGGGACTGACAGGCATGCATGCCGCGGTCGATCAGCATCTACTTCAGCATCGCGTCCGCGAACAGGTTGTCCCCATGCTGGATATTCGCGCGGCAGGATTGAATCACTTTACTTGGATTCTTTCAATTCATGACCGGCGTACAGGCGAAGATCTCTATCCATTATTTCGCAAGCGATTCTTTGAATTGAATCCTGCATTTGAACCGCTGACAAGAGACGTGTTCTCTGCCTTTGGTTTGTTTCCCGTTCCGGGCGACACGCATCTGTGTGAATATCTTCCATGGCTGAGCGACTCACAGACTAAACCTTGGGATAAATATAACATCCGCCTTTACGATTGGGACTTGATGGCGGCTGTCCGTAACTTTGAATTGGATCGCATCAATGAAATGGCGAATGGCGGTCAGACGATCGAGCATTTATTAGATACAGACTCGGAAGGCGCGCTGGAGATGATTGAAAATCAAGTCTGCGCAACAACTCATTATCATCTCGCCGCTAATTTGCCGAATGCAGGTCAAATTGCCAACTTGCCACACGGAGCAACTGTAGAAACTCCTGTGATCGTGGATGGCGCAGGGATTCATCCTGTCCATGCTGGCACGCTACCGGAGCCGGTTGCAGAACTTTGTCGAAGAGAGACTGTTGTCGCTCAGTTGGGCGTGGATGCGGCTGTAGAAGGCAATCGAGAAAAGGCACTCCAATGTCTGCTCCTGGATCCTGTCATCACCGATATCGAAACCGGCAGAAAGATCCTGGATGACTATTTGACTATTTATAAAGAGTATCTTCCACAGTTTTGGAAATAGCTACGTGACAGTCACCTTCGTGGTGACTGTCACTTATAAGGAAATCAATGGAAATTATTACTCTCTTGGCTAATGATGATAGGCTTATTGAACAAGCCGCGCAGTTGCTCGTGGATGGATTCCGCGAGCACTGGCCCGATGCCTGGTCCTCCTTCGAGGAGGGAATGAAGGAAATCCGTGAAATGCTGGAAAGCGAGCGAATTTGCCGCGCTGCAGTGGATACAGAGGGAAATTTACTTGGCATCATCGGTGGAATCCCTGGTTACGACGGTCATGTCTGGGAGCTCCATCCTCTGGCGGTCCAGCCATCCCTACAGGGACGGGGAATCGGGCGCGCCCTAGTGCAGGATTTTGAGGAACAGGTCCGGGCGCGGGGAGCTTTGACTATCACGTTAGGGAGCGATGACGAGGACCACATGACGTCTCTGGCAGATGTGGATTTATTTGAAAATCTGTGGGAAAAGATACGGGATATACGAAACTACAAATCCCATCCCTTTGAGTTTTATCAAAAGATGGGATATGTGATTAGCGGTGTGGTGCCGAATGCAAATGGCATCGGCAAGCCTGATATTTTGATGGCAAAAAGAATTCGATGATGTCATTGCGAGGAGGGCAGAACCCGACGAAGCAATCTCCGGTTAATCGAGGAATGCGTATCGGTGAGACTATTCCGTTTAAAGGGAGCTGGCTTCGGGCTATAGCCCTAGCAATGACATCTTAATGTGTCTCTGTCACCTTCGTAATATTACGTGGCTTGTCGGTATCATATCCCTTGACTTCGGTCAGGTGGCAGGCGAACAATTGAGCGGGGATAATGCTCACCAATGGAGTCAGCCATTCCGGGATTTGAGGCGGCAGTTGGATCGGCGATTGCGCGAGAGCAAGCGTATTTGCATCATCAGAGATCACAACCAACTCGGCTTCCTTTTGCTTTCTCAGGCGCGTCAGCATATCCAGCATCGAGTCGTGAACCCGGCCGTTTGGGGCAACCGCCAGCACCGGGAATCCACCTTCCACCATCGCAATCGGACCATGCTGGAAATCAGCGGATGAATATGGCTCCGCGATCAAATATGTTAACTCTTTCAACTTCAAGGCCCACTCGAACGCAGTTGCATAATTGAAACCCCGTCCCAACACAACGCACTGACTCATGTAACGATAACGTTGGGTCATCTCCACGATCGTTTCATCACGTGCAAGAGTTTGCTCAGCCCATTTCGAAACCGAAGCCAGTTCACTCCATCGTTCATTGGAATCACTTAGTGCGGCAGAAATCATCGCAATCGCCATAAGTTCTGTCGTGTATGTTTTCGTTGCTGCCACTGCCTTTTCAGAGCCAGCCTGAATATCAAGGACAAAATCAGCCGCTTGAGCAAGCGGTGAATCAGGAATGTTCGTAATCGCAATTGTTAAACAATTCTGTTTTCGTCCCTCTTCGAGCACACTGACAATATCCGGTGACTGTCCCGATTGAGACACGCCGACAACCAATGCTTGTTGCAATCGTGGCGGACTTTGATAATACGTGAAAAGGGAGGGTGTTGCCAACGCCAACGGGAGTCCGTTATGTGCACCCCATAAATAATTTGCATACCGTCCTGCATTATCCGATGTTCCGCGTGCTGCCAGAAAAACATATTGCACGTTGCGAGATTGAATCGCCTTTGCAATTTCAACTACAGTTTGTTTTTGATTTACGAGAAGGGAAGCAAGTCGTTCTGGTTGTTCAAAGATTTCTGAATGTAGTGTCATAGATTCCTCGGTTGTGATTCTACTTTGTTTTTTGATCAACGCATAAAATACATTACATGGCAAATCAATAAAATCAAATATCTTTATTATGTCTTGTTCTGATCTATTGCATAACAAGTAAAACATTCAAACGTTGGAATTATTAAACATCATAAACCATATTTGCAAAAATTTTGTTTGCATCAATACAACGATATACTAACAAAATTTTAAACTTGTATATCATCGAAAACCTTTACATAAACAAATAAATAGATACAATCTACATAGTTGCATAAAAAATTTAATTGATTCAATTAAGTAATACATTGAATCGACAGAAATACAAAATTTTTACAATTCTAAAAGTTTACAACATGCAACGCAATCAGGTCAATCAAAAATATTGCTATTAATAATGACTTGATTACAGATATCGATAGAAAAGGACTCGACATGTATCTTTGTGTATTGACAAGCATACCGGACCCCAATGATGTTCCCTATGATCCATCACCCCATATGAATGGATTCAAATGGAAAGAGCATCAGGTAAGTCCAAAGAATGTAGAAAAACAATTGCGTGAATTAGCCAGTGATGGAGTAGATGTATTCTTCAACCTATGTGATGGCACACCTGACGATGCTGTTTCCGGACTCGGCATGGTGCAGACGATGGAGAAACTCGGGCTCGCCTTTACAGGTGCGAATTCCGATTTCTTTGATCCTTCCCGCCAGGAAATGAAGGCCTATGCAAAGAAATCAAATGTGCCCATACCCAGTTGGATCATGGTAGATCGCGTCGAAGATGTAGAGCGCGTTTCCAAGCGTTTACGCTTTCCCGTTCTGGTCAAGCCGCCGCATGGCTATGCCAGTGTTGGCATCACGCGTGAATCGCGCTGTGAGAATCTCGAACAGCTCCAGATTCAGACCGCCAAGGAAATTGAACAATTTGGTCGCGCTCTGCTTGAGGAATTCATTGAGGGCCGCGAGTTCACTTGTCTCATCGCAGAAAATCCTGATGATGAAAACAATCCCATCACCTTCAAGCCTGTGGAATTTATCTTTCCTAAGGGCGAATCGTTCAAGCATTACAACATGAAGTGGGTGGAATACGAGCAAATGTCCGTTGCGCCGGTCACGGATGCTAGGGTCGAAAAGGTCTTGCGCGATCAGACATCGCGTCTGTTCAAAGCTATGGATGGCAACGGTTACGCCCGCTGTGATTATCGTATGGCAGCTGATGGAACAATCTATATGCTTGAGATCAATCCGAACTGCGGCATCTTTTATTCGCCGGAGGAGCCAGGTTCTGCAGATTTTTCCCTGATCAACGATCCGGTCTGGAATCATCACAAATTCCTCAAGTTGATCATCCGCTCTGCGCAGAAACGGCAAATGAACCTGCTGGCAACTCGAACAGCGAAACGGCAGCTCAAGAAGCAGCGTGTCGATCAGATGGCGTACACGTAAAAACTGTGGTTTCCAACTCATAATTGGTGAGCGGACAGAGTTTGTCCGCTCATTTGTTTATAATAGACCACACATCGTTGGAGGAACCATGCTCAAAAAGAAAATCGCATTCATTGGTCCCGGTATCATGGCGGAAGCCATGATCGCAGGTCTATTAAGAAAAAAGCTGGCAGACAATGAGAACATTGTAGCTTCCGGTCCGCGCGAAGAACGCGGCACCGAATTACATAAGAAATACGGGATTAAGACCGCCATCGATAACACATCTGCTATATCGCAGGCCGACGTAGTGGTCCTTTCCGTCAAACCGCAGCGCCTCAGCGAAGTAATGAAGGGACTCCGGGGCATTCCTGTCGATGCATTGGTTCTCTCGATTGTGGCGGGAGCATCGATCAAAAAGATTAGCACGGGATTGAAACATAAATCGGTGGTACGCTCGATGCCCAACACGCCCGGTCAGATCGGGGAAGGCATTACCGTTTGGACCGCCTCAAAAGAAGTGACCGAGGAACAGCAAGAAATGGCACGTGGCATTCTCGGCGCACTCGGAGAAGAAGTCTTTGTGGAAGATGAAAGTTATCTGGATATGGCAACGGCATTATCAGGCTCGGGTCCCGCCTATGTCTTTCTCTTCACCGAGGCTCTGATTGATGCTGGTGTGCATATGGGGTTTCCGCGCCGCATTGCTGAGCAGCTCGTTTTGCAGACGATCAAAGGCTCCGCTTCATTCTACGAACAAGCGGAACGGCATCCCGCCACGTTACGCAATCAGGTGACTTCTCCGGGCGGAACTTCAGCTGAGGCGTTGTATTATCTCGAAAAGGCAGGATTCCGCACGGCAATCTCACGCGCCATCTGGGCGGCATACCAGCGGTCTTTGGAATTGGGCAAGGAAAAACCCGGACATTTGCATGAAGTGAACGATGAAGAAGAGAAATAGATTTTTTTTCGCAACCACGAAGATTGGGATAGAATCCACAGGTCTGTTGAATCCAACCCGCCTCGATGGGCGAAAGATAAAGAAAATTCAATGACGTAGTAGAGGCGCAATGAATTGCGCCCAATTCAAAGAACATGTCGCTGATTGCTGTCTCCTCCCTCTCCAAATCGTTCGGCGCGGAAGATCTGTTTGCCGGTGTCACCTTTTCGGTGGCCAAAGGCGCGCGGCTCGCGCTGGTCGGCCCGAATGGGATTGGTAAAACCACCTTGTTGCGTATCCTGATCGGACAGGAAGAACCGTCTGGCGGAACGATCACGCGCGCCAAGAATCTTCGTATTGGCTATCTCTCGCAGGAAGCCGACTTTGAACTTCGGGGGGCGTTATGGGATGTGTGCCTCGAGCCGTTCGCGGACCTCATCCGCATGCAAGCGGAAGTGGAGCGACTCGAAAGCGAAATGTCTGACCCACTTAAACGGGAACCGGCATTGCTCCGCTACGGAACGGTGCAGCATGAGTTCGAGCGGCGCGGTGGATATATCTACCAGGTCCGCATCAAGCAGGTGCTGACCGGTCTGGGATTCGATCCTGATGATTTTCATATGTCCCTCGATCACCTCTCCGGCGGACAGCGCACACGCGCCCATCTGGCTCGTCTACTGCTGTCCGATCCTGACTTGCTATTGCTGGATGAACCGACCAACCATCTCGATATCAAAGCCATCGAGTGGCTGGAAAGTTATCTGACGCAATGGGACGGCGCGGCGGTCATCGTTTCGCACGACCGCTATTTTCTCGATCATGCATGCAATGCATTGCTTGAGATGACGATCAGCGGCGCAGAATTTTATCGCGGCAATTACAGCACCTATTTGCAGGAACGCGAGATCCGTTGGAATCATCGCTTCGAAATTTTCGAGAGCGAAAAGGAAAAGCTGCTCAAGGAAGTGGAGTACATCAAGAAAAATATTTCCGGGCAGAATACCCTGCAGGCGAAGGGACGTCTCAAACGCTTGACGCGGCTTGTGCAAGCCATTGAACAAGTGGGCATGGGCGCAGCGGTCAACGCGAACTGGTCGCAGCTGGATGTGGAGACGACGACCAGCTCGTTCAGCGTGGAGGAAGCCGAACGACGCGTGCGCGCCCTGCGGCCACCGCAACGCTCCACACCGGACCTTCATCTGCATCTACACTCGACGAATCGCTCTGGCGATTTGGTGATTCGCACCAAAAATCTCAAGATAGGGTATCCGGCCGAAGATGGTATTCCTGAAAAATTCCTTTTCTCCGCACCCGACTTGGAATTGCGGCGCTTGGACTGCGCGGCCTTGATTGGACCGAACGGGGCGGGCAAGTCCACATTTCTCAAAACAATCCTCGGGCAGATCGAACCGCTCGGCGGAAAGGTGACTCTCGGTGCAAGTCTGCAAATTGGATACTTCGCCCAGGCACACGAGGGATTGGATCCCGATAAAACCGTATTAGATGAAATCCTGGCTGCATCACCAGACATGTTGCCGTATCAAGGACGTGAGTATCTTGGCAAATATTTGTTCTCCGGAGATGATGTATTCAAGCTCGTCTCCATGCTCTCCGGTGGCGAGCGCGGACGCTTGGCCTTAGCAAAGCTTGGTTTGCAGGATACAAATCTGCTTTTGCTGGATGAGCCCACCAACCACCTGGATATCACTTCGCAAGAAGTGCTGCAATCCGTCTTGGATTCCTATCAAGGCACGATTTTGTTGGTCTCGCATGATCGCTATCTCGTGGACGCGCTCGCAACACAGATCTGGGAAATCAATCCCGATGAATCACAAATGATTGCATTCGCTGGTACCTATTCACAGATGAAAGAAGAAAGAGAGAAAGAAGCGGCACGCTTTTCTACCCAGCAAGCCGCGGTAGTTTCTGTAGCTCGAAGTTCGAATATTGAGGCGAAGAAGTCCAAGAGCAAGGAAACAAAGGAAGAAAGACGAAGAGTTGCGCAATTGCAGGAGCTGGAGAATAAGATCGCCGAGCTCGAAGCTGCACTCTCAAATCTTGGCGCGCAACTGGAGAGTCCATTTGTGAAGCCGGATGAAGTCCGCAAGATCGGGACGGAATATGAGCGCGTACAACGTGAGATGGATGAGAAACTGGATGAGTGGGAGAAAATGCAGGGCTAACGATATACGGAAGACAGTGCTAATTCTGAACATCTATCATCAGTGCGCGGCGTATCGTTGCTAGGAAAATCATTTTGCCGGGAATCAAATAGCGACTCAGATTTGAGTCGCTATTTGATTTTGTAGGTCGGGCTTGGAGCCTGACATGCACGGCGGGTTATAAACCCGCCCACATACGTTAGTTGACGCAGGTCGCTACATTACGCCAATTGAGAATTGTATCTTCCACCGTCTGCGTACCGCTGGCACCGTACGATAGAGTCAGGGTGCGGTTCGGAATCTCACCACAAGCAGCATCTTTCTCTACATGGTCCCAATCGCCCAGCGTGTACTTATACTCGAGCTGGGTCGACTCTTGTCCGTGGAATGTGATCGTCCAATGCGTTGCATCCACGCGGGTCAAAGCTGCACCGCCTGGATCCCATTGCGGACCCGGAGGATCGAGCCGATCGAGGAACCCGGCAATGTACACGGCGCGACCTGTACCATCGGTGGTGGACGGTACAGTGACGTTGAAGATCAACTCTACCATGCGAAGTTCTGCGGTGGCAGATACTTCGCCGGTATCGCCCGAACGGTTGAAGGACTGATCGACAGCACGAACCACGTAATAATACGTTGCGCCCTCACTAACATTGCTATCCGTATATTCGGCGGACGTGGTGAGAGCGAGCGTCGTGTAAGGACCCCCCGCGGTAGCACTCCGTCGGACTTCATAACCATACAGGCTTGCATCGCCCTGAACAGCATCCCAAGCGAGTTGAATACCACCAGGTGAGGCAGAAACTACGTGCAAGCCGGTTGGCGTTGCCGGGGCTGTTGTATCGTCACTCGGATTCACCGTCAGCTTGCCGGGGTTGCTCGGAGACGCGCCGCTGGCAATCGGTCCGTTGAGATCAGCATACAACCAGGTCGCGCCATTATCGGTGGAGTAGCGATAGAGATAATCGAACGTGCCAGTCATATCAGGCAACATACTCGCCTTGAATTCATCATTGTTGCCGGAATCCACATTGAAGGTCGCATCGGTCCATGTCCAGGCAGCGTTGCCGTTCGGGTTGCTGCCCTGCGGGCCAAAGCCAAGCTGTGCAAGCAGACCGGGCGTCGCACCGGGTTGATTGGTCGCGCCATCAATCCAGACCTGGCCATATGCCGTATCGGTGCGATTGATTGCGCTGATGATATGAGTCATGGTCGGCGGCCATTGCAGATTTGCCCAGCCGATCGTGAGGTGCGGCAAAGCACTCACTTCGTTGGAGTAGGCACTCTCATTGCCTTTATCATCCAGCGCAGTGACTACATAGTAATAGTTGCTTGCGTTTTTGAGGCCGGTATCGGTATAGGAAGTATCTGTCAGCGGGCTGCCATCAACCTTGACGTACCCGCCTCCGCTGACCGGACTGCGATAGATGTTATAACTGACCGCGCCATCGACAGCGCTCCATGCCAGGCTGATCTGCGCATTGCCTTCGCTGGTGACGTGTAAACTCGCCGGCGCGGCTGTGGGCTGCAGATCCTCGGCGCCACTGAGGTACAGGACCGCACTCCACGGTCCAATCTGACCATTGATACTTCCACCCGTAACTGTCAGCGGACCACCGCTACCTGTGCCCACGGCGTAGGCTTGATTTAGCATCACGCCATCGTGCAAATAACCGGCAACCGAAATGGGACCGGACTGAGGCTGGTCGCTGCGGTTGATGATGACAATCGCGGCCTGGTTCAGGGTCTTGCGTCCGTAGGCGACCACGCCAGAAGCATCGTCTGCGAGCAAGATTTTGAAATCGCCATTGACGAGCACATCATTCGTGCTGCGGAGCCCATTGAGCGCCTTGTAATGATCGAGCATCGCCGTATCAGGCAAGCCACCCTTGTCCGCCCACGGATAGGTGCGGCGGTCATCGGGATCATCGTCGCCGGTCATGCCAACTTCGTCGCCGTAGAAGACGGTGGGCGCGCCGGGCACGGTAAATTGGATCAACGAGGCGATCTTTTGTCGTTTCTTACCCTCGGCAACATTGGCTGCATTGAGCTCTTTATCGGCTGTTGTTTCCTGTCCGGGAGTCAAGGTCCACAGCAGGCGTTCGGTATCGTGACTATCGAGCAGGTTCATCAGCGAGTAATAGGCCGCATCTGGATAATCTTCACGGATCGATTGCATGCGTGCTGCAAACTCGGACGGTGAGATAATGCGCCCGCTATCGCCAAAACCTTTCGAGTCAAAATTGCCTGGCGCAAGGAAGCCGATCACGGCATCGCGCAGGCGATAGTTCATGGTGGTATCGGCGCGGTCACCGCGTAACATGCGCAGCAGCGTACTGTCCTTTTGCCACGTTTCACTGATAATCAAGGCATCCGACTTCGTCGACTTGACCTGTGTGCGGAACGTTTCCCAGTAACCGCTGGGGAAGGAAGCATCACCCATTACATCGAGGCGCCAACCACTTGCGCCTTTCGTCAACCAATACTTCGAGACGCTATTTCTATTCGTCAGGAAATATTTTTGCACGTCTGGCAGGGACTTGTTAATAACTGGGATCGAATCAAAGCCAAACCAGCCATCGTACGTGGCAGAGTTCTCGCCAGCAGCGCCTACACATGTCCCTGTACCGGCAGCAACATCGTGGAACGTGAACCAACTGCGATAGGGTGATGTGAGCGACTCACAAGCTCCCACCGATGTGTAATGATGATAACGGTCAAAAATCGGGCTATCGGAGGACATGTGATTAAACACACCGTCCAGCACAATGCGCATGCCAAGCTCGTTGGCGTGCTTGACCAAATTATCAAAATCCTTTTGGGAACCAAAGTAAGGATCAACCATATAGTAATTCTGGGTGTCGTACCCATGATTTGAGCCCGCATCGAAGATTGGGTTGAAGTACAGCGTATTGACACCCAGCGCCTTCAAGTAGTCGAGATTTTGATCGACGCCACGCAGGTCGCCGCCGAAGTAGTCGCGTCCACGCGGCTGTTCTTTGGTGGGACTCCAATCAGGTGGTGTGGTGTCGAACCGCCACGGACAGTTGGTCGCGCCATCGGCGTAGTTGCGGCAGAAGCCTTCAGGCAGCGTGCCCCATGGCAATTTTAGAACCGGATCATCGTAGCGAATATCGCCGGTCTTGGGATTGTTGTCGCTGCGCCCATCACGGAAGCGATCGGGGAAGATCTGGTAAATGCTGGCGCCCTTCGCCCAGGCAGGCGCCTGGAAGGCGGGATCGTAGAACATCAAAGCATAACTGTTATCGACAACACTATCGGAGGTGGCACCAAGACCACCGTCCAGTGCGGCTGTATTATCGGCATAATAATTCGTGTCGGTGCCATCGGTGACAATGAAGCGATACCAGAGGTTATCCGGAACTCCCGGGTTGACTGTTGCCTGCCAGAAGTCGCATGATTCCGACTCAAGCCCAGCCTGGTAACAGGAGACGTCCGCAGCAGCCCGAGTCATCGGCATGATCGTTTGTGCACCAGCATTGATGTCATACACGCGCAGTTTCACACCGGTCACATCGTTATGGAAGGTGCGGAAGCGGATCAGGACCGGCGTCCCGGCCGGCACGGCACCACCGGGAGTGCGATAGACCAGATCGCGCGAGTCATGGCGCAATCCATCCCATTCTATGTTGTTATCTGTTCCATGGCCTGCAGAGATTGCCAGGACATGCGAAGCTGCATCGTAGCGGAATGTAACCTTGGCGTTGTTTACCGGCACGGTAAACGAGATATTGGGTCCATTCGCTACACCGCCCTGACCATAGTTCTCATCCCAACCTTCATTGATCGCTACCTTCCCCTCATAACTTCCGGCTGGCAGCGTAGTGGTCTCGAAGGAATAAATTCCATCCCCATCTGGGTCCTCCAGCCAGGAGCGCAGGCAGCTCGGATCCCAATCGCCGGAACAGCCCAGTTCCGACTGAAAACTTCCCGGCGCAACCGCAATTACGGAACTTTTATTGTCAGTAATCCAGTGACTCTTGTGGTCATAATAGAATTTGACCGGGCCCGCGTCTGCTAAATTGAGCGGAATGTTGTCACCACCCGCAACGGCGTGTAAGCCATAATTTTCATCCCAGCTATTGTTAAGTGCAGCTTTATATTCATAGCTGCCGGCCGGGACGGTAAAGGTTCCCTGCCAGATGTCGTCGCCAGCATCGTATGTTATATGAGTAGCGGAACAACCCGGATCCCAATCGCCTGCACATCCCAGCTCGCTTTGTAACGAGCCCGCAATGGTAACCGCTGACGGGGTAGGTGTATGGCTGGCTTGGACAATTTGCGTGGGTCTTAGTGCTGCAAACGAGCTGATCAGCATCGCCAGAATTAAGACCACGTTTGATATTGGACTTTGTAACGTTCTATCTCTCATAACAGGACTCCTCTATCGAAAGTAAAAAGGCTTAAACAAAAAAACCATCGTCTCCACGCGATGATTTTTCAAATTTAGAACCAAGTAAGTACTTCAATAAATGCAGACATTCGCTCTATTCTCGGGTACCAGCTTCTCGTTGATTGTCTTCATCCTAGCACAAAGCATAGGATGAGTCAATTTTATAGACAAGTTTTGTAACTTTTTATTATTTCGCCCCGCTGCTTTTGTGGGAACGACACTTTGGGAGAGATAAAATGGCTCTGAAATTCTTGCACGGAATGAAGGTTATAACGAATAGCTTTCCCCAGGTTTGAGCAATACCACTTTCGTGTTCGTTTCCTTTTCCACGCGCTCCTTCCAGGCGTTCTCATCCTGGGCAAGCAGCTCATAGGTGTTGTAGTGGATGGGAATGACGACTTTCGGCTCGAGGAATTTGACCGCCCGCAGACCATCCGCGGGACCCATGGTGTAGTTGTCGCCGATCGGGATGAGAGCCAGATCGAGCCCCTCTTCGCCAATCAACTTCATATCCCCGAACAGACCGGTATCCTGCGCCATATAGATCTTTTTACCATCGGTAGTTGTCAGGAGGAAGCCACAGGGATTGCCGCCATTCGACCCATCCGGCAAGGCCGAGCCGTGGATGGCGAACGTCAGCTTGAGATAGCCAAAGGGATAGTGATATCCGCCGCCCAGATGCTGACCGTGCGTCTTTTCCACGCCCTTCGCCGCGAACCAGTTGGCAATCTCGTCGTTGCTAATAACCATTGCGCCCGTGCGCTTAGCAATCTCAATGCTGTCGCCGACGTGGTCTTCGTGCCCGTGGCTGATGAGGATGTAGTCCGCCTCGACAGCATCCGGTGAAATCGACGCGGCGGGATTCTCCTTCAAGAAGGGATCCACGACGATCTTATATCCGCCTGTTTCCAGTCCGAGTGCTGCATGTCCGTACCATGTTAGAGTAGTCATACCTGCCTCCTTTTATTCAGGTGTCACGCTGAGTGTGCGAAGGGTCTCTTGTTTAGAGAGCAAAGACTCTTCAATCGCGGAAAACGCTTCCTCACACCGCCCCGGTGCTCCTTCGGGGTGACATGCTAACTAAGTATAGGCAAAACCATTCTAAAATGCAATTGTAAACAGACGCATCTAACAAAAAAGCTATAATCATCCAATCTTATTCAGCGGAGATTCTATGAAGCCCACCTTTGCACAACGTTTTCGCTATCATTTCGATAATTTAATGTCGCGCGGTACATCGGCGTTAATCGGCATGTTGTTTGTTCTTTCTCTAATTGTAGTATTTATCGCCGGTGTAGCGATCTCTGCCGCAGGGTTTGTGCAGGAAGGGGAAGTCGCTCGATTGAGTCTGGGCGAAGCGATGTGGGAAAGCCTAATGCGCACGCTGGATTCTGGCACGATGGGTGGGGATACGGGCACGGGCTTCCGTGTTGTGATGTTATTTGTTACATTGGGCGGCATCTTCATCGTCAGCGCATTGATCGGTGTCCTGAACAACGGTATCGAAACGCAGATGGAAAGACTCCGCAAGGGACGCTCGATTGTGCTCGAATCCAATCACACCCTAGTGTTAGGATGGTCTGCGCAGATCTTTACCGTCCTCAACGAGCTGATGACGGCGAATGAGAATCGAAGCAGTGCGCGAATCGTGGTGTTGGCCGATAAGGATAAGGTGGAAATGGAGGATGAAATCCGCGAGCGCGTCGACATCAAAGGGAAGACCCGTATTATCTGTCGCAGCGGAAGCCCGATTGACCCGACCGATCTTGAGATTGCCAATCCACATTCGGCTAAATCCATCATCGTCTTGCCGCCCGAAAACAGCGATCCTGATACGGATGTAATCAAAACTGTGCTGGCGATTACCAATAGCCCCAACCGCCGTGATGAGGCGTATCACATCGTGACGCAGATCCGCAACGAGAAAAATATGAACGTGCTCAAATTGGTGAGCGCGAGGGACAAGGTCCAAGCCGTCCTCACCGGTGACTTGATCGCACGCGTTGTTGCACAAACCTCGCGTCAATCGGGGCTTTCCGTGGTCTACACCGAGCTAATGGATTTCGACGGCGACGAGATTTATTTCAAGCATGAGCAGGCGCTGACCGGTAAGACCTATGGCGAGGCATTACTCGCTTATGAAGATTCATGTGTTATGGGCATACGCAAAGCGGACGGAACGATTGCGCTCAACCCGCCAATGGATTCCGTGATCGAAGCACAGGATCAAATTTTTGCACTTTCAGAGGATGACGATACGATTCGTCTCTCCAGCCTGACCGTGTCACCGATAAATGAAGCCGCCATCCGCTCACACGGGACACCGTTAAAGTCCCAACCCGAAAAGTGTCTCATCCTGGGATGGAATCGCAGCGGCGTGACGATCGTACGCGAGCTCGAAAATTATGTCGCTAAAGGCTCGCAGGTTACCGTTGTAGCGGATATTTACAATATCGAAAAACAAATCAAGGCACAGGGCGGCAAGCTTCAGAACCAAAAATTGGTCGTCCAGGAAGGGGAAACTACCGACCGTGATCTGCTCGACACACTGAATGTGCAGAACTATGACCATATTATTGTCCTTGCGTACAATACTGTCGAGCCGCAGGAAGCCGATGCAAAGACACTGGTCACGTTGCTACATCTCCGCGATATGGCAGAACACGATGAGACACCATTCTCCATCGTCAGCGAAATGCTCGACCTGCGCAACCGCGAGCTCGCCGAAGCCACTCAGGTGGACGACTTCATCGTCAGCGAACATCTTGTCAGCTTGATGATGTCGCAGCTGAGCGAGAATGGTGAACTGTTTGACGTCTTTACAGACATCTTTGACACCGAGGGCTCGGAAATCTATCTCAAGCCGGTCGGCGATTACGTGGTAACTGGGGAGGCGGTGAACTTTTATACAGTGGTCGAAGCAGCGCGCCGGCGCGGTCAAACAGCAATTGGCTACCGCAAAACATCCGAAGCCACGATCGCGAGCAAATCCTACGGGGTACACACCAATCCAAGGAAATCTGAACAAGTAATATTCGCAGCCGAAGACAAGATTATCGTTATCGCAGAAGATTAGCCCCCGGCCTGTTAGGGCGGATGGGGGCCGGGCCGCAACCCGCAAATCCCCATTTGCGTAGATAAATTGGTGCATTGAAGCACTCAAAGGAGAAAAAATGAACGGTATTGGCTTTCTGGTGCTCGTTGGCTTAGTGGTGTTGATCATCGTAGCCCTGGTCCTGCTCTCAGGAATCCGGGTCATTCCCAACACCCGCATTGGTATTGTCGAGAAACGCTTCAGCCCGAAAGGATCTGTCAAAAGCGGATTTATCGCTTTGAACGGTGAAGCGGGTTTTCAACCCAATGTTTTGCGCGGTGGCGTGCATTATTTACCGCCGATCCAGTATGTTGTCCATGCCGCGCCGCTGGTGACCATTCCGCAGGGGAAGATCGGCTACATTTTCGCGCGTGATGGTAAGCTGCTCGATTCCACGCAAACTCTTGCGTCGAATGAGGATGTGAGTGATTTTCAGGATGTGGAAGGTTTCCTTAACAATGGCGGGCAGCGCGGACCCCAGCGCCGCGTCCTGCGCGAAGGAACGTACGCGATTAACCTCGTGCAGTTCATCGTCATCACCGATGGACGAGTGTACTCCCTGCCCCTCAGCCGCGAGGATATGGACGTAATCCAGAAGATGGCGAACGTGATTGCCGAACGCAATGGATTTGTCCCGGTCATCATCAAGGATACCGACGACAAGATCGGCATCGCCACCGTCCATGATGGACCGTCGCTTGGGCAGGGGGAAATCATCGCTCCCGTTGTGGGTGATGACCCGAAGGTTGCCGAAACGTATCACAACAAATTCCAGGACCCTGATAAGTTCCTGAAAGCCGGCGGCTTCCGTGGTCGCCAGTTACAGGTGTTGGTCGAAGGCACTTACTATGTCAACCGTCTGTTCGCCACAGTGGAAATGATCCAGAAAACGGTCATTGAAGTCGGGAATGTAGGTGTCGTTGTCTCGTATACAGGCGAAACGGGCGAAGATCTATCAGGAATGGAATACCGTCATGGTGAGCTGGTAACACGCGGCAAGCGTGGCGTGTGGGAAGAGGCGCTTCTACCGGGCAAATATGCATTCAATACGTATGCAGGGAAGGTTGTCTCCGTACCGACCACCAACTTCATTCTCAAATGGATCAGCACGCAAACCGGCTCACATCATTTCGATGAAAACCTCACCGAAGTCTCGTTGATCACCAAGGATGCCTTCGAGCCATCCCTGCCTCTTTCGGTGGTCGTTCATATTGACTACAAAAAAGCCCCACTGGTCATTCAACGCTTCGGCGATATTAAGCGCCTGGTTGAACAGACCCTTGACCCGATGGTGGCAGCATACTTTAAGAACATTGGTCAGACGCGCACCTTAATTCAGTTGTTACAGGAACGAAGTGACATTCAGAAAATCGCCAGCGAAGAGATGAAAGTAAAGTTCGAGCATTACAATCTTGAGTTGGAGGAAGTGTTGATCGGCACACCCTCCTCGCCCGCTGGGGATGTTCAAATCGAAACGATTCTTACTCAATTACGCTCACGCCAGATTGCCACCGAACAAGTCGAAACCTATGGGCGCCAGGAACAGGCTGCGGTGAAGGAACGGGAGCTTCGCGAGGCGGAATCCCGTGCTCAAATGCAGACCAGCATTACAGAATCCGAGTTAAGCATTAATGTCCAGGCAAACCAGGGTAAGGCGGAGTACCAACGCTCCATTCAACAGGCTGCCCAAATCCGTGCGCTGGCGGAAGCGGAAGCCGAGAAGATCGCCCGGATTGGTATCGCGCAAGCCCTCGCCACCGAAGAGCAGGTTCGAGCGTACGGTGGGCCGCAGTTCCAGGTGACCCAGCAGGTTCTCAATCGCTTTTCGGAAGCTGTTCAACAATCCAAGGTGGATGTTGTCCCGCGTGTGGTGGTCGGCGCCAATAAAGACAGCGGTTCCGGCAATATCATGGAAGCCCTGCTTACCATGCTGCTCTCCGAGCGCTTCAGTGCACTGGCAGATAGTGGAAACGGCCAGGCACGTTCGGAAGAGGCAGAAAAGCTAAGGGCGGATATCCGTAAAAGTATGAGCGGGAATAACGGCTCATAACGAGTTCATGGAACGGGCGACCTCGCTAAGCAGGTCGCCCGTTTTTTCGAATAAACAGATAGCGGTCCACGTTAATAGAATGACAAAGGCAAACAATAGAGATGGGAAGTCATACGGCGACAGGATCAGCAAATCAAGAGTCAGAGCTTGTCATACGCGCACAACATGGTGATCGTAAGGCATTTGATGAACTGGTCTGCACCCACGCCCAAGCTGTCATGAATGTGATCTATCGCATGTGCGGCGACGTTCAAGTGGCAGAAGATGCTGCCCAGGAAACATTCGTTCGAGCCTGGCTGCACCTCTACACCTATCGCCCCGGGACTTCACTGCGCAACTGGCTATACCGCATCGGAGTCAATGCTGCAGCGGACATCCTACGCAAAGAAAAACGCATTCTTCCGAATGCCATCGAAAATCTACAGTTGACAGATTCCCATCCAGGACCTGAAGTGATCCTGACCCAAACGGAGCGAATTGAATTGGTGCAAAAAACGATCCTATCTCTCCCTGACCTCAGTCGGGCGGTATTGATCCTCAGAGAATATGAAGAACTGTCTTATCACGAAATTGCAGATACGCTGGATATTCCGGTAGGTACGGTCATGTCACGATTGAACTACGCCCGCAAAATACTGAAGGAAAAACTGGAGCAATCCATGTTGATCCAGGCGGAGGCGGAACATGTTACAGCACGTTAGCGAATGGTTGAGCGCCTATCATGATGGTGAATTGCGCGGCAATCGTCTGCATCATGTGGAAGCACATCTTGCCGAATGTGAGCTTTGCCAGACGGAGCTTGAGTCTTTGGAACAGGTTTCCAGCTTACTGCATGAGGTTCCCACCCCCGAATTTACACCGCCAGAACGTTTCGCTGCACAAGTGAAACTACGCCTGCCCCACCAGAAGGTTACGATTTCAAGAACGCAGATCCTTGAAATTGGCTGGTGGATGATTCCGGTGGGTCTCCTGGCAACATGGTTGTTCGCCAGCGTACTCTTTTTATTGGGCGACGTACTCTCTGCCGCACACAACCTGGGATTGGTGCACAGTATTTCCGGCTGGCTGGTCATTGGTTCCTCTGCGAACGCATCCTGGTCAGAGACACTGGGTCAGCTGGGTATCTTAAGTGGAAACAACCTGAGTTGGGCGGAAGCAACAGAAGCATTCACCAGAATGTCTTTGCCGCGCATCAGTTTGCAAGTTTCGATCGCGCTGCTCTATTTGAGCTGGATCGCGATCGGGTGGGCACGCCGAACGCCTCAGCAGCATGGCCAACTCCTCGAAGGCTGACGAACGGCCCGCGGTCCGAAGTGTAATGAAACAAGATGTTTGTCAATTAGGAGAATAAAATGGATCCGGTCAAAATACTAAAACGTGCCTGGGCGATTCTTTGGAGCTATCGGGCATTATGGGTCTTCGGTTTGATCCTGGCTCTGGCTACGGCCGGTTCGACCAGCCGGGGCTCCAACAACCGAATACAGCATGAACAGAATAGAAACAGCCCGCCAATGACTCCGCATAACATGCAGGAGGCATTCCGCCAGGCTGGTCAAGAGCTGGAAAAACTCTTTCAGCAGGGAATTCCTGGTACCCCTATCTCGGGTCAGGCACTAAGCACTTTCCTGTGGGTGATGGGCAGCTTCCTCGTCCTCATGCTGGTCATCGCTATCTTTATAGTAATCGCACGTTATGTCTCGGAGACAGCGGTCATCCGCATGGTGGACGAATATGAAGGCAGCGGCAACAAGATGACCGTGCGCCAGGGGTTTCGCACAGGCTGGTCCAATACATCCTGGCGGCTGTTCGTGATCAACCTGATCGTCAATCTGCCTGCCATCGCTTTGGTGCTGGTGTTGATCATGGCGGCAGCAGGCTTTTACTTTTCCGTTGCCAATGGCAATGCAAAATATACACCGGTCACGTTGTTCTCTATCATTGCCCCGTTACTCCTCGCTATCTTTGTGGTTGTGATCTTGAGCATTCTTCTGCGACTGCTTCGCAACTTTTTCTGGCGTATTTGCGTGCTGGAAGATGCAAGCGTGGGCGACTCCCTGCGGCGTGGTGTTGCCATGGTGCGCGAGAACTGGAAGAACGTCGGCTTGATGTGGCTGGTGATGATCGGTCTGGGAATCGTCTGGGCTGTTGCGTCGATCATATTGTTCCTCGTGACTATTCCCGTTGTGATCCTCACAGCCATTCTGGCTGTCCTGGTGGTCGCCGTTCCCTTCCTTTTGTTGGTCGGTGCGTTTAGCTTGTTCCTCAG
>DATHUN010000567.1:0-8100 GCA_035462205.1 Anaerolineales bacterium | reverse complement strand
TGCGGGAAGATCACCGAATGCGGGCCGTCAGCGACATCATCGGTCAACTCATGGTTGCGATGCGCAGGCAGACAGTGCATCACGATCACGTCCGCATCGGCTTCACCGACGAGTTGAGCATTGACTTGATAGGGCGGGAAGACTTTCTCACGTTTGGCAGTTTCTTCTTCCTGCCCCATGCTGGTCCAGGTATCGGTGTATATGACCTGCGCGCCTTTGACAGCTTCATGAGGATCGCGGAGAAATGTTAATTTGCTGCCGGTTTCTTCTGCAATCTGTTGGGCAATCTTGACTGCCTGCGGGGTGATATCATAGCCCTCCGGGCTGCCAATGGTAAAGTTCCAACCCAGCTTCGCAGCGACATGCATCAGGGAGACGGCAACGTTGTTACCATCACCCACATAGGCAATATTCAAGCCCTTCGCCTTACCGAATTTCTCTTGGATGGTCAGGGCATCGGCCATGCCCTGGCAGGGATGGTTGTAATCGCTTAAACCGTTGATCACAGGAATCTCCGACCACTTCGCCAGCTCCACGACGTGCTGGTGATCAAAGGTGCGCGCCATCAACGCCTGGAGGTAACCGGAAAGGACACGGGCAATATCCGCAATCGATTCGCGCTTGCCCAAGCCGATCTCATTTGGAGAGAGATAGAGCGCGTCGCCGCCGCAGTGACGCATGGCCATGTCGAACGAAACGCGCGTCCGCAGGCTGGGTTTCTGAAAGATCATACCCAGTACCTTGCCTTTGAATAGCGGCGGATTTCCTTTTTTAAAATATTCTTCTTTGAGTTTCACTGCAAGATCAAGCAAATCTTGTACTTCCCCCGGCGACAGATCCGAGATTGCCAGAAAATGTTTCATCCATACTCCTTGTTGGCGAGTGGCGGCGATTCAAGGCGCAGCAAAACCAGTCCACCTTCCAATAAATGACCATGGTTCGCCGGAGCCGGTCGCCCCTACGCATCGCAGGTAAATTCAAAAGCCCGGAAATTATATCTTGATTAAAGAGAATTGCCCCGTTCCAAGCATCATACGTTAAGCGTGACATCCGTCAACGGGGATACAAATCGGTTTAAAACGCGATGCACTTACACGCGCATCATGTTTGTACTTCTGAAGTTGGTTTTAGTGGTTACGCTGGAGCAAACGGGAAGAGATGGAGAGCACCGAGAAACGTTTGATGAATTTTCGCTCGAGCGTGACTTCGCGATCGATGCCTTTGAAGAAGCGCAGCATGTACCAGAATCTGTTCGTCAGTCGGTCCATCGCTTGCAGCTGGAACACCAGACGCCTCCAGTTTGCCGAGACCGTTCTTCGCTGAGGATCTGCGAAGAGCCGGTCGAGCACTTGGTGCGCCAATTTTTCTACGTGCGGCGTGGATCGAAGTCTTGCTTCTACGGCCATGGGCAATGGTGCATTCAATAAAGTATGAGCTAACAACGTGCCCAAGTAAAGCTTTCGCTCGAGTCCCCAGGTGTTTGCGCGTGCAATCACTTTTTCCCAATCCAGATTCGGATATTCCCGAAGCAACTCGGCAACATCAGAGATCCAGCGCAGTTCCTTCCACTGGTGACGGGTGGCATGCAGGCACAGAAACCAGAGTAAATTCTCGGGGGAAAGGCTGCGAACGGTATCGCTGCCCAATGCTACCGGTTCCAATTCGCCCCAAATCGGCTGCGCGGTCTCCGGAAAAATATATTTGGGCGTAAAACGCCAGTGCAGTTCCACGATGCCCTGCCGATCAGGATGCCATAGAACGATCTGATATGCCCAAGGCGATTTCTTCACGAGGCGGTTGACCCAGAGTGATCGGAGACGCTCGTCAGCCTGGGCGATGTTGTGCGGACGGATAATCTCATATCCGCAGGAGACCAGCACATTCATAGCGCGCACAATGTCGCGTTCATGAACCAGAATATCGATGTCGCCAAACGAGCGGATCGCTAAATCATGATAGACAGAGGATGCCAAGACCGGGCCTTTATAAGGGATAGCGAGAATTTCCTGTTTCTCGAACAGGCGCAGCAAATCAAGCAGTTCCTTGGTAAGGGCAAGATTTCCTTGGATATCTATCTGGATTTGTTGCTTTAGCTCTTTTCGAATATTTTGTGGCATTGCCGTTACAGCGACGGCGTCTAAATTTCGAAGTACAAGCGCCGCGATTTTGTGTTCATATGCCATGCGCAGCAAGGACTGCCAGTCAATAGTCCCTTGCAGAAGGTTCGCAATTTCTTTTGCTTCAGCGCTGTTCACACGCGTGCGTGCACACAGCAAGAGCAATTTTGCTTCTGGTCTGAGTCCCGCCCAAAAATTCTCAAAAACGCTGCCTGAATCATGTTGGTTTTGCGAGAGCGGCACAAAGCCATCCAGGTCGCGCAGGTTTCCGACAATCACCTCAGAATCGCTTATTACCCAGGCATGTGCTTCCAGTGTTCCCGTCTTCTGGCGTGCAACGCCGAGCTGGAGCTGGGCAGGATAGCCTTCCCGAGCTAAAAAGTATTCTGCTACCAGCGCTTGCGGCAGGCATGTAGCGTTTGGAATCAGACGGCCCGCGGCGTGAACCGCCCAGCCTATATTCTGAGTAGAAGGACGCACCCTGGCATACGGTCGTTTAGTTATTTGCTTGCGTAAAAACGCCTGGAGTTGGAGCCAGGGAATTATTCTCAAACCTGTGGCCACAACAGCAAGCAGGGAAAGAGCCTGCAGAAAAAGCACCTTTTCAGACCAGGATATCTGCCCACACTTTCGTAGCCGTCGCGTGGGATTCATTTAGAAGATCCCCATCTGGATCCGGGGCGGCACCTCGCCCGAGGTGCTGTCCACGACGCGCATCTGTTCGCGCCACGATTGAGCATATCGCCCGTTCTGTGCCAGTAGCTCGGCATGGCTACCCGATTCAATTACGTGTCCGTGTTCCATGACGTGAATTATATCGGCGTACATGGCCGTGGTGAAGCGGTGAGTAATAATCAGGGTGGTGTGATGGGAGGCCAATTCACGGAAGCGCTGCAGCCAGTCATGCTCTGCCCAGGGATCCATAGCACTGGTCGGCTCGTCCAGGACCAGGATGGGTGCCTGACGCCAATAGGCGCGCGCTAAAGCCAGTCGTTGCCACTCGCCCACGCTGAGCTCGGTGCCGCCTTTGAACCACTTGCCCAACAATGTATCGTAGCCATTTGGCAATCCTGCCACCGTTTTATCGGCGCCTGCTGCGTTCGCTGCATATGCGACCCGCTTGTCATCCACCGCTGCGGATAAATCGCCAAGGGTAATATTCTCGCTGAACGTATTTTGATAATAGACTGGCTCTTGAAACAAAATCGTAATTTGACGGCGCAGCTCCTGCAGCTTCACGTCTCGCACGTCCACACCATCCAGTAAGACACGGCCCTGTTCGGGATCGTAAAAGCGACACAATAATTTGACGAGCGTGCTTTTCCCTGCGCCGTTCGCCCCCACGATGGCGACGATACGACCTGCAGGAATAGTGATGTCAAAATCAGATAATGCCACCCGTTCACTGCCCGGATAATGGAAGGTCACGCCCTCGAAGCGAATGCCTTCTTTTAGCTGTGCCGGGACCGCCACTGGCTGCGCCGGGTCGTTGACTTTCGGTTCCAACGCCAGAAACTCGAACAGGTCATTGAGGAAAAGACTGTTGCTGTAGATCTCACCCAGATTTTCGAACAGTGTTCCCATCAAGCGTTGACCCCGTTGAAATGCCTGGTAAAAGAGTGCCAGGTCACCAAGCGTCAGGCTGCCAAGGACAGCCTTCCAGAGCATATACCCTAAAGCAAGACCAGTGATCAGCAAAGCAATGGTTGCCGTGAGCACTTCGGCAATACTTTGATTCCAGGCTAATTGCCTGCGCTCATTGCGCAGTTTGCTTCGAACCAACTGGTACAGGGATTGGAAATGATTACCCAGGCCGAAGATACGTATTTCGGCGGCGGTTTCACGGTCGGTCAACGCCCAGTTATAGTACCAGGCACGGCGCTCATTCTCGGTATTCTTAAGCCGCCACTCGTGGAAACGCAGTCTATGATCCAGCACAATGTAAAAGGCCGGCACGCTGCTTGCCAACAGTGACAACGGCATCCAGATGCCATAAGGAGCCAGTACAGCAACCATCGCCACCAGGGTAAGCCCGTTCTGGAGCACGCTGCCCAAACTCTCGAGAAGAGTAAGCGGTCGATCTAACGCGTGATATTGCGCCCGGTAGAGGTGGTCATAGTATTCGGGCATATCATAGAAAGATAAATCGGCCGCGACGGATTTCTCATGAATCAGTCCACTTATATGGTCACGGACCAGCTCGGATTGCACCGTCCGAACATAGCCGGCAATGTAGCTGAGCAGTTCGGTCAGGAGAAGGATCACGGCCATCGCGATCACAAACGGCAGCACGGAGCGGAATGCATTCCACGAACCATCGCCTCGCAGCGCGATAACCAGGCTATCCACCAAAGCGCGGGTCAAATAAACAGAAGCCACCGGCAGCAGGCCCTGGATCACCAACAACGCCAGCCAGAGGATCGTCCAGCGATGGGCAGCATTCCATACTAAGCCCAGGGCGCGCATCAGGTGGCGGAACTGGTTAGAATTGATTTTCAGCTTGGACCGAAGAATATCTCGCTTCATGGGGTTTCTCTACCGACGCTATGGTCGACGATACGGCCAAGCGTTTGCAGCGGGAACTGGCTTGAGAATTGATACTGCAGTGTTCCAGTAATTTGTCCCAGGCGCATATCGCCGTTGATCGGCGATGATGGAACCAAATTCACTCACTGAATACATACGATAATTTCTCTAAGAAATGAGCGCCTGCCGACTGGACAGTTCATTCAGGTGGTTCAGAACATCAGCGTTCACCACCGGCAACATATCATGGTCTCTAGGGTAGCTCAATCGAAAAAAAGGCACCGACTTCACGAGCCACTCGTGACGCTTGAATGCCTGGCTCAACCTGGCAAGGTCGGTCACGTCCAATTGAAATGTGTGCTTGACGATCTCGAATAGCGCTTCGCGGGCTGACAGCGGAATGATGACCACATCTCGCATTTGCTCGCTCTCTGGCTCCGCCAGTACATAGACGGCGCGCAGCCAAAATGGATGTTCCGCCGGTGCCTGTCGAAACAGGACACGTCTTTTATCCGTGTAGTGCGCCATCGGCTGCAGGTCCGGCTGCTCGTCGAAGAGAGCCTCCACGCTTTCGGGCCACAGCCGCAGACCACCGTAACTTGGGACGCTCCAAGCACGATCGCCACGTCGTTCTACCAAGAGACAGTCATCGGTCAGAACTGGATACCCGCGCAAGCCGAAGCTAGCTGCCAGCGTAGATTTGCCCATCCCCGTTGTCCCTAGAAATGCCATCACGCCTTGTTGAGTTGCACAGGCAGAGGCATGCAGGACAAGCTTACCCAGCTGGCTGAGAACGATGGGAATGACCTGGTTCAAGAGCAAATGACGCATGGTCTCCGGCGGACAGCCCTTTCGCAGTGAACCAAGAATGTTTCGCCCATCGGCCGAAACGATAAAATCCGCGTAGGCAGGAAAGCGCAGTAAATAGCCCGCTTCGATCTTTGCAAACGACAGCCAGATGCTGCCATCATACAGGTACCAATGATTCAGCCATTTGGATGGTTTCAAAAGTGACGGCTGGTCGTCGCCAAGTCGAAAGGTAAATTCAGGTTCTCCACCGGGCTCAGGAACCAGCTCATCGCAGGGGACGCTGCTTTCAAACCTGGTGCCCGAGATGCGATATAAGTACATTCTGCCTCGTGGGTTTTGTTAGATAAGCCATTAAGTACGCGAGTGGTTGATTGGCGACAATTGTTGGTCTTGAAAATGTCGCCAATCAACCATACCTCATTTGACGCTTCGCGATGGGGATCGCCCGGATGGCGAAACATCGCTCACCGTCTTCCAGATCGATATCAATGATTTAATGTTTCTGCGGTGGGTTCTTATGCGGGCCCTTAATCTTGTTCTTTTGCGGTCCGCGTCCGCCCGATCCTGATTTCTGCGTGAGGTCACGAACGACGCCATGCTCTTTCAAGGTCGGCTTGACATACTGCTTTTTTGTCTGCACGAGTATTCACCTCCTTTCTGGTGTGGATTTGCAGAAGGATGGATGATGGAAACTTGCGATCGGGAAGGTTCTGCAAGAACATAAACCGACCTACGGGGCAGCCTCGCTTTGGATTACAACCAACTGCCGTTCGGCGAGTTGGTCCAACAGCTGCAGCAGGTCTTGTTCACACTGTTGGCCGTCAACATCATATTCGTTTAGGATGGCATCGCGAATCGCAGAGACTTTCTGTGGTTTTTGGACAAGGTCCCAAACGAATGCCCCTACCTGATCGAGACTGTAATAGGAACCGGACTGAAAGCCGAGGATGACCACTTCTCCATCAAGATTTGCGGAAACCAGTTCGCCGCTGGCAGCCGCGATGGAGTCAAGGGATACCGATTGTTTTTTCTGTAAGAATGAATTCATGTACTCCTACCAGGGGTAACATTATATATCAGGACAATTTCTGTCCAGTTTGGGTCATGACGCCGCCCAAAGGTAAAGGTTACAAGCAAATCCAGTGCCAGACTCCCCTAAAGTTCCTATCCCAAACAGGAGTTTTAGCCGGATTGGAACCGTTTTGCAGGCAGGAAGCGTTATAATTTTGCTTTTCACCCATCGCAGAGATTCAACCCTTCCGTTTAAAAGAACAGGGCATCGTATGTATGCCGTCGCTATTTTGGACATTTCTTCCAATCCTTGCATTAGGAGTTTCAGATGACTGAAAAAAATACAGCAGCGCTGATTATCGTGGCACTGATCGGTGCGGTCGGCGTCATTCTAGCAGCCTGCATTGGTTTGATTCCCACCATCCTTCCTATGGTTCGGCCGAGTTCCACACCGTTCGTGTTCGTCACATCAACTGTTCAACCCAGTGACACACTTGCCCCGGAAACACCATCCGTCACTCCCGCGCCCACCGATCTGCCGACCTCCACTGTGACGGATACACCCGTTGCCACCGATACACCAGCATCAACAGAGTCCACTCTGGATACATCGACAATCACGCCGACCTTCGAAGCCGCTTCCTCCAATGTGGACGATTATGTGGGTACCTGGGTCAATGTGGATGACCAGCCGAAGTCCGCGAAAGTCAAATTGATCGTTACCCGCATGGAGATCAGCAAGACCGGCGGTACGACGGCTGAGTTCTCTGCCTGCCGTGCTACACAAGGCCGTGACACCTATGTGGCACCCCATCCGGCGCAAGCGACCGTGTATGAGTTTGGCATGGTCGCCCGCGATTTAACCACCAGCCGCTACCCTGAGTTAAAGTGGTCCGTCATCGTGCAACAGTCCGGTGACCAGCTGGTCGCGACGGTGCAGGAATATGACATCAATAACATCTTGGTGAATTCTGATATCTTCCGCTTTGAAAAGCCATCCCTGCTTGGTTCCTTTACGCTGGAACCCTGCGAGGCGCCGTCGTCATAGCCAAAACCAGGTTCCAACCGTTGATCCTTTGGCGGAGGTCAGTACTTACTACAGGAGTACTGACCTCCGCCAATTATTTTCGCCACCACCCTTACTAGCTCACTTGCCCGGCCTGTCGCACCTTATTCCAATAGCGCAGCAATCCATCGGCGCTCATGCCAAGGGGATTCGCCAGCTCATAGGCGCGGACAACTTCCTCGTCCAGCCCAATCTGCTCGCCTTCTTTCATGATCCAATCGGTATAACTCTGGCGCAATTCGTCGATGGGCGGAGCGGCGGGCATCACTTCTTCGAGCCAGCGCGAGGCCGTGTCCAAGCCTTTATCTACTTCATCCAGCTGCCAGGCGACATCGTCAAACATGCCGAAGTGCGTGGGCGCGATGATGTTGAATTTCAGCTTACGCAATCGGGAGATACTCTCGTGCCAGCGCTCGATATGCAGCTCAGGTGGCGGCATCGGCACGCGCAGATATTGGTAGCCGGGGATGCGCACACCACCTACATCGCCGCTGAAACAAATATCCTCGAATAAATAGGCATAATGATGTTCGGCGTGACCCGGCGTGTTGATGAGTGTGAATTGCAAAG
>DATHUN010000566.1:0-5052 GCA_035462205.1 Anaerolineales bacterium | reverse complement strand
TCACTCGAACCCCTGACCTCTACTGTGAACCAATTGCGTCCTGTCTATCCTGATTGCAACACCTTTGCAACACCTACAGACTCTTCTTGTACTGAAGTTTTGTTCCTATTGTTTTAGATATGACCTCTGCTATTTCATCAGTTGAAAGCATTCCGTCAACAATAAGGTCACATTCCTTTCGAGTGCTTCTTTCTACGGCAATATAAAAATTTCTGCCCGCTCCTAAATACCAAAGCAGATGTTCTTCTATAGTAACATCGGAGTTGCCCTGCGAAATAAGACTGCTCATTCGCAATAGTCTGCGCGCAAGAGCAATCTCAAGTGGAACATCAAAATATACTAACAAATCAATCAACTCGTTGATGGCTTCGCGACCTCTTCCAAATGGCTGTTCGATAAAAAGAAAGCCAGCAGGTTCAATTTCTTTGTTTGTCTCAGGATGAAGAATGCAGTTTCCATTCTTTAATTAAGGTTTTCAACGTAGAACTTCTCTAATATCCTCGATGCGTGGATTGAAGTTATACTTGTATGAACGTCCCTTAAATGTAAACGATGTCATTATGGATCAACCTCAAAATTTCTCTAACAAAAATGACCGCCGAAAACGCTCCTGGCAACAATTCACTGCGACCGGAAAAATCGTGGAAGATACTGGCCTCAATTCCCTGGTCGTGGCGTCCTGGATGCGCTGCGGCTTGCGGATGAATCCAAACGGTCTGTTGCAGTGGACGTATGCCAGTGACAACGCTCTACAAAGCACCCTGAAGCAACATACAACGCTCCGCAATATTGCCCGTCCGATCATGGAGGACATCTACGAGTTCCTGGAGAATTGCCGGGCGACCTTGATTCTTACGGATAGCTCCGGTTGCCTACTCGAGATGCTTGGGGAAACTTCTTTGACTACCGAATTGCAGGCGATGGGATTTCGACCCGGGGTCTATCTGGACGAGGGACACCTGGGAACCAATGCGATTGCGGTGACAATATTCGAGTCAACACCATCCCAGATCGTTGGAGCGGAACATTTTTCCATTTATTTGCACGGTTTTAGCTCGGTGGCTGCTCCGGTTCATACCATCGAAGGGCATCCGCTCGGAGTGCTTGGGTTGGTGGAACCGGTCGATCAGTATAGCCATCAATCCTTTGGCATTGTGGTGGCGGGCGCGCGGGCGATCGAAAATCAACTCCGTGCAGACCTCATTGTCCGTGAGGCAAATGCAAAAACTGCCGAGTTGCTTGCGACGATGGATGCTATTACCGAGGGTGTGCTGGCATGGTCAAATGACGGAGTCATCATGCACTTGAACGATCAAGCGGGGAAGACTTTGCATTTATCTCCAACCACCGTGGTGGGTCGTCCGATGGCTGAATTCTTTTCCTTACCCGAGAACATTGCCCGCGCCGTTTCATTGGGACAGGAGCTAACCGACATCGAAACCGCGTTTGTCGTAGATGGAATGCCACGCGAATGTTTGGTCAGCTTGCGGATCATCTCCTCGCAGGAAAATGAATCTGTCCACATCATGACCTTACGGCGCATCGAACATGTGCGTCAACTGGTCAACCAGTTGGTGGGAGCGCGGGCGCGTTTGACACTGGATGACATTGTAGGTCATGGCGCAGCGGCGAATAAAATCCGCAAACAGGCCGTGGCAGCCGCAACTGCCGAAGCATGTGTGATCCTAACCGGCGAATCCGGCACCGGCAAAAATATTCTGGCGCGCGCTATCCATAACAGCGGACGGCGCGCCGGCGGACCGTTCCTGGCGATCAACTGCCGGGCAATCCCACGTGAACTGGCGTTAGGAGAGTTTTTGGGATTTGAGGCGGGCGCGTTCAATACCGGTGCGTCCCTTGGGCAACCCAGCAAATTCGAACTGGCGCAGGGTGGAACGTTATTTTTGGAGGAAATCGAAGCGCTCCCGTTGGAGACACAGGCTGCCCTCCAGCGCGTCATCGAGATGGAAGATGTGATCCGACTGGGTGGGAACCGCGTCATCCCGGTGGATGTGCGCATCCTCGCCTCCACCACGCGTAGTATGGATGAGCTTCTGGAATTGGACTCATTCAGGCATGACCTGTTGCTTCGGCTAAGTTCGTTCGTGATCACCATGGAGCCGCTCCGGAAACGTCCTGAGGATATTCCGCTTCTGGTCGAACATTTATTGGATAAATTGACAGTTCAATTGAGCCGTCCGTTAAAAGTTTCTCCGGAGGCACTTGAGGCGCTGACAGAATATCCGTGGCCAGGAAATATCCGTGAAGTCGAAACAGTGATGGAACGGGCGGCACTCTTGTTCGAAGGTCCGCAAATCGAGCTGGATAGTCTGCCGCCTGGGATTGCCAAGCGCAGCGCCCTGGTCAAAGGGAAATCCGTGGTGCAACAGATCCAAACGCTCGAGCAGGCCGAAAAGTCAGCGATCCTGACCGCCATGCAGGCAGCGAACGGCCACCTGACGAAAGCTGCCCAATCCCTAGGCATTAGCCGCACCACGCTGTGGCGGAAGATGAAGGAATTGGGGATATCTTTGCAGGGTCATAGCTAGCGAAGCTAGCACCGCAGCTTTGTTCTGCGATGGGGCAATTGATCTCATTTGGTTAGACAAGAATCCGAGTCATCCTATCTTTGAGATTGGTAGGGCATGAACGTTTCATTTTGAAACGATGGGGCAAAAGTCCTGTTGCAAAATAGAACAAAAATATCGGATTCTTTGAAAAATTTGTGGGGATAACATAACATGAAACCATGATCTTATATTTCCAGCAGCAACATTCACAGCAATCTGATCTTCCACTCCATGGAAACATCTCTGGGCGCAGTTATGCATTCAGCGGTGTTTTTTCGCAAGGAGGTAATCATCAGCAATTTGCATATTGATCCGCAAACTCACTTAAAGCCCATCTTTAAACATATCCATATTCAACAACTTTAGAAAGGAAACAAAAATGGCTGTAAATAAGAATCCCACGGCGAGTCAGAAGTTTGTTGCAGAAGTGATTGGCACCGCGTTCCTGGTCTGGGTTGGACCCGGCTCCATCACCACGTTCAGCTTCATCTCGGCTGGCAAGCTGCCCTTCACCCTTTCGGACCTGGGCTGGATCGCCCTGGCGTTTGCCTTCGCCATTGTGGCGATGATCTACACGATCGGTCATATTTCAGGCTGCCATATCAATCCAGCTGTTACGCTGGCGATGGCGGTAAGCAAACGGATGTCCTGGAAGGATGCCTCTTCCTACAGGGGTGCGCAATTGATCGGAGCGTTTATCGGTGCCGGTCTAATTGGTCTGTGCTACGGCTTCACCAATACTGCACAGCTTGGCTATGGCGCCACTGATTTCAGCGAAGCGAACACCGGCTATGTGGTCGCGATCCTGGCTGAGTTGGTTGGCACGTTCTTCCTGCTTTTTGTGATCATGGGCTCCGCGGTGGACGGTCGTGCGCCCGGCGGATTCGCCGGACTCGCCATCCCTCTGGCTGTCGCTGCAGACATCCTCGTCTTCGGACCGGTGACCAATGTGTCACTCAATCCCTTCCGCTCGCTGGCTCCAGCAGTGTTGCAGGTTGCTTTTGGTGGTGCCTATAATTTGGCTCATCTGGCTGTCTACTTCATCGGACCGGCTCTGGGAGCACTTCTCGGTGTTTGGGTCTATGATTTCATCACCCGCGAAGAACCGGTGGCATCGAGCGTTATACGCGAAACAGCCGTCAAGGCCGAACGGTGACGTGACGGTCACAAGGAGAATATTGTGAAAAAGTTGATCAATCAACCCGAAAATGTTGTTCGAGAAGAATTGGAAGGACTTGCGATTGCTCATGCCGACCTCATCCGGGTCTGTTATGAACCCAACTACATCTACCGTGCCGATGCGCCGGTTAAAGGGAAGGTGGGTGTCAGATCCGGTGGTGGTTACGGGCATGAACCGAGGCACGGCGGCTTTGTGGGTCTCGGAATGTTGGATGCGGCCTGCCCCGGCGCAGTCTTCACCTCGCCCACGCCAGATCAAATGCTCGAAGCGACCAAAGCGGTCAGTGGTGGAGCTGGTGTCCTGCACATCGTCAAGAACTATACCGGCGATGTCTTGAACTTTGAAATGGCAGCCGACCTCGCTCGCTCCGAAGGCATCGAAGTGGAAGCCGTAGTCACGGATGACGATGTTGCCGTAAAGGACAGCTTGTATACAGCCGGCAGGCGCGGCGTCGGTGTTACCGTACTGGCAGAAAAAATCGTCGGCGCCGCGGCAGAACAGCACCGCCCATTGAAGGATGTCGCCGAGTTGTGCCGCAAGGTGAATGCCAATGGACGCAGCATGGGCATGGCACTCACCTCCTGCATTGTGCCACAGGCTGGCAAACCCACCTTCGACCTGCCGGAAGATGAAATGGAAATCGGCATCGGTATCCATGGCGAGCCCGGACGAACGCGCATGAAACTGGGAACTGCACAAGAGATCACAGAATTGCTGGTCAACCCCATTCTGGACGATCTTCCATTCAAAAGCGGCGACTCTGTGCTGGCATTTGTCAACGGCATGGGAGGGACCCCCTTGATCGAGTTGTATGTGGTATACAATGAACTGGCAAAGATCTGTGCCGGGCGCGGCGTGAAGATCGCCCGCAGCCTGGTCGGCTCGTATATCACTTCTCTCGAAATGGCGGGCTGCTCGATCACCTTACTCAAAGTGGATGATGAACTGGTTCGCCTTTGGGACGCGCCGGTCAAGACTCCAGCTTTGCGCTGGGGAATATAGCTGCGTTTGATTTTTGTGAAAAGGAGGCAGGTTGATTGGCTTCATCTGCCTCCTTTTGATAGCAACCCATCTGTGGAAGGACAGGCTGACATGACAATTTCCCGGGATCAATTTATCGTATGGATCAAGGATTTCGCTGGTGTGATCGCAGAGAACAAGGAATATCTCACCGGACTTGATGCTGCGATCGGCGATGCCGATCATGGTATTAACATGGACCGCGGTTTTCAAGCCGTACTGACCAAGCTGCCTGCCTTTGCAAACCAGGATATTGGATCGATTGCCAGGAATATTGGCATG
>DATHUN010000565.1:0-2160 GCA_035462205.1 Anaerolineales bacterium | reverse complement strand
TCGCGCCTTTGGCATACAAATAGTTCGGTAAGTCTGTTCCATTCCCTGGCCAGATCACAATGTCCCAATCGATATCATCAATATCCCGGACGGGCACGGCGGTATTGAGCTTGATCGAAGATTCCCAGATGGCGTATTGATTGGGACAGATCTCGTTCATTTCCTTCTGGAAGTTGCCAATCCAGTTTGTGGCTTGCAGCATACCGGCACATTTCAAGGGGACAGCGTAGGCATATACCACCACAATACCACTTTCTTTAACTTTCTTTTCTTTTGCCAACCTGTTGATGGCCTGTACTTTTGCTACTTGAGCGTCCTGTTCCTGATACGCTCTCTGGTCAGCAAGTTGCATCTGTGCAACCATGGACGTGACCGTCCCCACAAGCAGCGCGCCATAGAAAAAAGGCAGAAAACGGTGGATCCGCCATGGAGTGGATTCAAGCAGCTTTAGCACCAGAAATACAAGAACCGGCAGGGTTGCGGCAAGAGAAAGGGAATAACGCAGTTTCAGTGCTGCCTTGGTCATCATAAGCAAGATGAGCCCTGTATGAAAGAGTAGACCAAGTACCATCGCAAAATCAGCAGCCGGAATGGTTACTGTTGTTCGTCGGCTCCAATAGACGATCAGCCCAAGAAGGATAACAGTTACAACGAGGAGCAGAATCATCGGGCGGATCGTTGTCCACCAATAGCCGATGCTGGCAGACAAGAGCGTGAGGGAATAAACTCCACTTTCACCGGAACCATAGAGTCCGAGGTGGCTGATGATTCCCATCAGCCAGGCCATAAAGCGCGGGATTTCCTTGTAGATCGGTAGGAGCATCAACAGGATGCCGATCATCCCACCCGTGGTGACATACAGTCCGGAAATTGTCGCCTGCTTCCCACCGCGCCCCGTTCGCAGAGAATAGACCACAATGGTGAAGATCAAACTGACCAACCAGGCAACAAAATACATTTGCGCCACACTCAGGATTCCGGAAGCAATTCCCAACAGGATTAGCCTTCCAGGTCGGATAAGTTCGCCGCCACACAATTCTCGATACAACCAAAGCAGCAGCAATGTACCGAACGGAAAATTAAGCGAATTATGGGACCAAAATGTTAGGGAGGGATAGCTGTGTGGATGAAGGGTGAAGAACAACAGGGAGAGAGCCAGAGCTGCTAAAATGCGATTATGCGTTAGATTTTTCACTACGGTTCTGTAAAAAGCAACCGCGGTGAATAGGTTGGCAGCTAGCAGGAACACGTTCGCCATGAAGAAAAACACATTCGGCCGTATCAGGAAAAACTGGATGAACACTTCCTTACTTTGGAAGAACGGGTAGGCCAGGGCAAGCAACAAAGAGCCGATCACCTGGACCGGCGTGCCAGGATGATCCACGTATACATAGGTTTTGCCGATAAAGGCTGATAAGGAATCAACGAGATAGAGCGCTGCCGGATCGGCGTTGAACCAGTAACTTGGATGCAACGTCCAAAAGATCCAATATCCCAGGAGGGGAAGAGGCACAAGCAAGGCAGCGATCCTGTCCTGCCGGGATTGCAAAGCGTGCCGGAAATTGGTCATGAACTGTTGGATAAAGCTTGCAGGCATCTCTTTGCCAGTGTCGCGGCGACGTCCATGCGGTATTCGGCGCTGGCATATTGATCCGTAGCTTCATGGAAGGCGTTGCGGGCAGCCGCCTCGACTCCTTCGGCCTCAGTGCCGTCCATTGCCAGGATTGGACTTTTACCGTAGCCGCCCAGGACGAGTCGTGTGCGGCCGGAGTTCCATTGAGCGAGCGCAGCACAGACAATCGGTTTATCCGATGGGGTGCGCGCTACGTAGTCAAAGGCGAGTTTGATGTTCAAGGGAATAATAATTTTGGTGATGAGCTTGGTCGAACGCAAGGGCAGGAACTCACCGATATTCGTTGTTTCATATCCGATCTTGCCGTCCTGAAGATTCGCTTGTTCTATCCGCGCGTCGGCGGCGAGCAATGTGCTGGCAAACGTCGAGCGCCCATCACAGACGACCAAGGTTCCGGCGACGGTGGCGGCATTGCGGAGGTTGAGCGGCGCTTCCAGCTTTAGGGCGGGCTGTAACGCCGCTGGACAAAGCTCCGATTCGAGCAATTGTTGCAGGGTGACCGTCGCGCCCAGCTCAAGGTTATTTCC
>DATHUN010000564.1:0-5530 GCA_035462205.1 Anaerolineales bacterium | reverse complement strand
CAGGGTAAGTATATCGGAAACAGCCTGACGGAGACATTTTTATGGATAGCAGTCGGTTTCGTGGGATTAGCCGCCTGTGAAGGGACGTTCTCGTATCTTTCGGGACGCTTGGCAGCCTACACCGCCGAAGGAATTACGCGCCGCCTGCGCGACTTCCTCTTCGACCACATCCAGCGCTTGAGCTTCTCGTTTCACGCCACCCACCCGACCGGCGACCTGATCGAGCGCGTCACATCGGACGTGGATGCCCTGCGCCGCTTCTATAGCGAACAAGGTATTGGCATCGGACGGATTGTGCTGCTGTTCATCGTCAACTTCATCGCCATCTTGAACCTCAATGTCAAGCTGGGACTTTTGTCCGTGATCGCCATTCCCTTCATGCTATTGGTATCGGTCTGGTTCTTCAAGAAAGTAGTGAAGCGTTATGAAGCCTACCAGGCACAGGAAGCGGTGCTTTCCACCACCCTGCAGGAAAACCTGACCGGAGTTCGCGTCGTCAAAGCTTTTGCCCGTCAGGAGTATGAAAAGGAAAAGTTCGAGAAGGACAACTGGAACAAGTATATGCGAGGCAGATTCCTGCTCTTGATGCATTCGATGTTCTGGCCGCTTTCTGATATCGTGCTCGGACTGCAGATGCTTTTCGGATTTGTCTACGCGGCGACGATGGCGATCCGTGGCGAGATCACGGTAGGCATGTATATCGCCTACGTCGGCTTGGTGGTTTGGCTCATCTGGCCGATCCGCAACCTGGGAAGAATCATCGTCAACGCCTCGTCGGGTATGGTCTCGTATGGTCGCCTGATGGAAATTGTGAAGCAGGCGCGCGAGCCGCTGCTCGAAGGCAAGGTCCAGCCGGAAGGTCCGGTGCAAGGCGATATCGTCTTTGATGATGTATCGTTCGTCTACTCAGATGGTGAAAACCACGTGCTGAAGAACATCTCCTTCCACGTCAAACCGGGACAGGCAATTGCACTGCTTGGATCCACGGGATCCGGAAAGACTTCTCTTGTCAACCTGCTGCCTAGGTTTCACGAATATACATCGGGGCGCATCCTGCTCGACGGTATAGAGATCAAGGATTACTCACGTGCCTACCTGCGAAAGCAAATTGGCATCGTGGAGCAGGAACCGTTCCTGTTCAGCCGCTCGATCCGTGAAAACATTACCTACGGTGTTGGCCGAGATGTTTCAGATGAAGAAGTGGAACGCGCTGCGAAAGCCGCTGCCATCCATGATGTAATCCTAAGCTTCCCGGATGGCTACAACACCCTCGTCGGCGAAAAAGGCGTAACCCTTTCCGGCGGACAGAAGCAGCGTGTGACCATTGCCCGAACGCTTCTCAAGAACCCGCGCATTCTGATCCTCGACGACTCAACCTCGTCCGTCGATACGGAAACGGAAGCCTCTATCCGCGATGCGCTCGATGAACTGATGAAAAACCGCACGACCTTCATCATCGCCCACCGCATCCAGTCTGTGATGATCGCCGATCTGATCCTGGTACTGGATAAAGGTGAAGTCATCCAAAAAGGAACGCACGAAGAGCTGGTCTCTCAAAGAGATGGCATGTATCGCAGGATTTATGACATCCAGACGAAAATCGATGAAGAGTTGGAGATGGAAATATCGCGTGTCAATTGATTTTCGTCTGGTAGAGGTGGGCAGCTGCCCACCTCTACCAGACGAGGAGAACAAAAATGTCCGAAGAACTGATTGAATTAGAAGAAGAAGAATATACCTCGCCACTGACATCCACGATATTCAAACGCATCGTGGGTCTGCTCAAGCCGCATTGGAGATGGGTGGTGGGCTTCATGATTACCATCCTGCTCACGTCGATCCTGGACGCCTATTTCACGTATCTGAACAAACAGATCGTGGATACTGGTATCACACTGAAGAATCCTTCTGCATTGACGCGGATCGCGATCATTTATGGCTCGTTCCAGATTCTGCAGGCTGGATTTGTATTCACATTCATCTACCTGGCCGGCGTGCTTGGTGAGCGGGTGCAATACGACCTGCGCAAGATGTTGTTCAATCACTTGCAGGACCTGTCGCTTTCGTATTATGCACAGAATGCAGTCGGCCGCCTGATCGCACGTGTGACCTCCGATACCGGCCGCGTTTCCGATTTATTGACCTGGGGTGTGGTGGATACGACTTGGGCGATCATGAATATCAGCACGTCACTAATCTTCATGGCAATCATCAATTGGCGGCTAGCGCTGATTGTGTTCATGATTATCCCCATCATGCTTTTCATCGCCGTCCAGTTCCGCAAGAGAATCTTGGTGGAGTATCGCGTATCGCGCCGCACAAACTCAAAGATCACCGGCGCATTCAACGAGAACTTCCAGGGTGTACGCGTGGTCAAGGCATTGCTGCGTGAGGATGAAAATACGAAAGAGTTTCAAAACCTCACCACGAAGATGTACAAGGCGTCTTACCGGGCTGCCTGGCTCTCGGCGCTCTTCCTGCCCACCGTGCAGATCATCGCGGCGGTGGCGCTGGGGCTCATCATTGGTTATGGTGGCAAACAGATCACACTCGGAGTGATGACCATCGGCGGGATCCAGGCGTTCGTCTCGTATCTGACCTTCATGATGTGGCCGATCCAGGATTTCGCCCGCGTCTATGCGGAGCTGCAGCACTCGATCGCCTCGGCGGAGAGAATTTTCAAGCTGGTCGACACCCCGCCTGAGGTCCATGACCGGGAGGATGCTATCGAAGCGAAAACGCTGTTGGGTGAGATCGAGTTCGATCACGTGGACTTCTACTATGAAGAGCGCAAGCCTGTTCTGACGGACTTCTCGCTGAAGGTCCAACCGGGCGAAATGATCGCTCTCGTCGGACCGACCGGCGGAGGCAAATCAACGATCGTGAATCTGCTCTGTCGCTTCTACGAGCCGAGCAAAGGCACAATTCGCATCAACGGGCATGATTACACCGATTACACGCTGACCTCGATCCACAGTCGGATTGGGATCGTGCTCCAGACACCGCATCTCTTCTCAGGCAGTGTCAAGGAAAATATCCGCTATGGGCGGCTGGATGCCACAGACGAAGAAGTGATCCAAGCCGCAAAGATCGCCGGTGCGCATGATTTCATCGTCACGCTCGAAAAGGGCTATGACCAGAACGTCGGTGAAGGCGGAAACTTGTTGTCCGTCGGTCAGAAGCAGTTGATCAGTCTGGCACGCGCCGTGCTGGCTCGGCCCGAACTATTCATCATGGACGAGGCAACTTCCTCCGTGGACACATTGACCGAAGCGCTCATCCAGCGTGGCATGGAAGCGCTAATGAAAGGACGCACATCGTTTGTCATTGCACATCGCCTTTCAACGATCCGGCGTGCAAACCGCATCATCGTGATCGAGAACGGGCGGATTGCCGAACAAGGCACCCATGCCGAATTGCTTAGCCTGGGCGGGCACTATTATCGCCTGTACACCCAGCAGTTCCGCCACGACCTGGAAACACATTATGGACTCGCTGAAGCTGTCGGCAGCCAAGAAAAAGACGAAGCGCCAGAAGCTTTGGCAACTGATTAGCCCCACCCTACCCTGCCCACGTTGTGAGAGAGTGTCCGACAGGACGGGTGAGGGCAGGAGGCAAACAATGAAAACCGAAATATTACCTTTTAGCGCCGAAATGATTCCCACTGCGGGAAAACTCTTGGCGCAGAGACATTCTGAGAATCGAAAGAAGCTGCCTCTTTTACCGGCACGCTTTGAAGACCCGAAGGTTGCTTGTAAAAGCGTTGAAGTGACTTGGAATGAAAAATATACCAAAGGATATGTTGCCTTTCGTAATGGCGAGATGATTGCCTATTTGATTGGAACAACAACTACAAATCCGTGGGGACGCGCTGGCAACGTTTACCTGCCTGGATATGCAGTGGCAGACAGTAAAAATCCGCAGCTGCTCCAAGATCTGTACACAAAGCTTGGCGACGATTGGGTCAAGCGTGGTTGCTTCGATCATTACATCTATATTTCCGCCGCGGATGCCAGTGTAATCCAAGCAATCTTTGATTTAGGTTTCGGTAAGCAACGCGTCGACGCATTACTGGATCTCGGTTCTCTGAGCATTCCCGACGTAGAGGAGCCGACCGGCATCACCATCCGCCAGGCAGGCAAAGGCGATAATGCCCACGTCGGCAGCTTCTCTGATCTTATCTTCCGCGCTCTGGCGAAAGCGCCTTACTGGCACCCGACCCTCCCGGAAGATTGGGACGAGTTGCATGAAGGCTGGTCCGAGCTTCCGGATGAAGAGGAATGGAAGGTCTGGATGGCGCTCGAGAATGACGAGGCATTAAGCATGATCGGTTTTCGTCCCGAATTGGAGCAAGATACACAAATGCTTGCTTCACCGAAGACCGTCTATTTGAGCGTTGCGGCTACCAAGCCCCAAGCTCGCGGGCGCGGCCTCAACACTGTCCTTACCTGGCATGGGCTGGAACATGCACAAGAGGAAGGTTATGAAATCTGCTACACCAACTGGATCAGTCCTAACCTGCTGGCGTCGCGTTTTTGGCCGCGCTTTGGGTTTCAGGATGTGGCATACCGCCTGGCAAAGGGAATTAACCCGATGATTGCATGGGCGAGAGGTGATTAATTTGCCACCACACAGAAGAGCACTCTGTTCCAAGGTTGTTCTTGAAATTGGTGGTCTCGATACGCCCTCCGCGACGAACGCGCAGGACACTTGACCACCGCATAGATGAGGTTACTATGAACACCAAAGATTTACTGGTACGTTATGACAAAGACCTGCGTCTTCGCATTAGCTATCCAGAAGCGCGCAAGGAAATTACAGGCGACGTAGTACGCATCATACGCCAGGCGCCAGGTATGAACGTGGTTGCCTTTACGTTTGCCAACGAAACAAATTTGCACGATGTGATTCACCGTGAAGTGGATTACTTCACGCCGATGAACCAGCCTTTTACCTGGAAAGTCTATGAACACGACTTGCTTCCGAGCTTAAAAAACAAGCTTGCCTCTCACGGCTTTGTCACTGATGATGATCCAGCGGATGTGATGGTGCTCGATGTAAATAGGGCGCCGTCTGAGCTGCTGCAGCCGGTCCGGGCCGATATCCGCCGTATGACAAGCATAGATGGCTTGAAGGATGTAATTTACGTCCTGGATCAGGTCTGGGGCGGGCACAATACCTGGGTGAACGACCGACTTGGTCGTCACCTCCAGGTGCCCGGCTATTTGAGCGTGTACATCGCTTACGTAGAGAATCAACCCGCCTCGATCGCCTGGACCTACTTCCCACGTGGACATTTCGCCACGCTGTTCGCCGGGTCAACGATTGAGAAGTATCGCAATCAGGGATTGTATACCAGCCTGCTCGCGACCCGCATCCAGGAGATTCGGGAGCGTGGCTATCACTTTGCCGTTGTGGAAACCGGCGACATGAGCCGACCCATCGTGGCGAAGCACGGCTTCCAACATTTGACCACTGTGCACGATTATGAGTGGAAGGGGAATTGAGACCCGGGCCCCTTCCCTTCGCG
>DATHUN010000563.1:0-2678 GCA_035462205.1 Anaerolineales bacterium | reverse complement strand
TCCTGGCGCTTTTGGGAGCTACTGCCTGGGAGTCGAACGTCTACTTTGGACGGCTAGCCTCCTCCCCGGCAGTGCAGAGCGTTTTCAATCCGACGGAGAACCGCGTGGCACATGAGGTCATCTCGGCCCTGCAAGCGGATCAGGAAGTTTATCTTTCGCCGCGGTTTTATGAGTACTCGCCGCTGCGTTATTTAGTCTATGGTGTGGTCAAAGCGCAGACCGGTGAGAGCACACTGGATAACCGTCCATACCATACACTCCTGCCTGAAACGGACCTGCCGATTCGCGATACAGGCAAGGATGTGCTGATCCTACTCGATAGCGCCTACGCGCCCCTGCGCGATTACATTACCTCATTTTATCCGCAGGCAAAGATGGAGTTGAACACATTGGACGATGGATCGCCTGTCTATTTCCGGATTGAAATTCCGAAAGAGCAAATTGCCGCGTTACAAGGCTTGACCGAAACCGTCACGTACAGTGATGGGCAGACTGAGCAGCATCCTGTGTTGCAGGTTAAAGTGGACGTGACGGATCCACAGGTGTCTCGCCTTGAATGGACCGGCGGCCTCCGTATCGAACACGGCGGTCAGTATCAGCTTCAAGGCGACGGCGGGTTGGAAGTATTCGTGGATGATCTTCCCGTCCAGAAGGACCAGTATCTGGGTCGCGGCGTCTATGGGCTTAAGGTCGTCTGGAATGCTGGCGATAACAAGGATGCGCAACTGCTCTGGCAGCTTCCTGACCAGAAACAGGCCCCGGTTCCCTCCGATGTCCTGTTCCGTGTACCGGAGCGAAAGCAGGGTTTACTGGCCATCTATTGGAACAACATCAACTGGGAAAATGCGCCCGTGTTCCACCAGATCACACCGTTCCTGATGCTGGCGTGGCCCGACGAACAGCCAATCGTCCCCAATGGCGAATTCAGTGCCCGCTACAAAGGAATGCTAAAGGTCACCGAGCCTGGCGATTACACCTTCCATGTCGAAGCCGATGATGGTGCCCGTCTCATCATCGATGGTATGACAATCGGCGAAGGCATGACCCCGGGCCAGCCAAACAATTTCGATGTGCAGTTTGCACTTACACCCGGCAACTACCCGATTGAAGTGGATTACTTCCAACAGGGTGGCGGAACTGCCTTAAGATTATTATGGCGCCTTGGAGACCAGCCTTTAACGCCCGTGCCTCCATCCGCCTTGATTCCTGCGCAACCATGAAGGAGCCGTCCTTGAGCACCGATGTAAATATTACTCCTACAGAAAAAACGAACAAGTGGAATCTCTGCGGTCTGGGACAGCAGCTTATCGATCTTTTCGATCAGCCGCTGGTGTTGAATGCCGCGTTATTTCTCGTCATGGTGCTGGCGGCCTGGCTGCGTTTCGGTGGCTTGAACTGGGATGAGGGCCATCATCTGCATCCAGATGAACGTTTCCTTTCCACAGTGACAAATGATCTGATCTGGCCCGAGAATTTCAAGGATTATTTCAACCCCGACGTTTCCACGCTTAGTCCCTACTCAAACCCGAATATGGGTTTATATGTGTACGGCATGCTGCCGGTATATATCGTCAAATGGGTCGCCATTCATCTCGATCGGAACAACTACGACCAGATCACCCTGCTCGGCAGGGCAATGTCCGGTTTGTTCGATCTCGGCGCGATCTTCCTGCTGTTCCTGATCGGCAAGAAACTCTATGGAAAGAAAATCGGTCTGCTGGCCGCCGCCCTATTATCGTTCAGTGTTCTCAATATTCAGCTCTCTCACTTTTATACTGTTGATACTTTCGCCAATCTGTTTATCCTGGCGACCATCTACTTCCTATTGCGCGCCCAGGAAAGCGGGCGCTGGTTGGATTATGCCCTGACCGGTTTAATGTTCGGCTTGGGGCTCGCCTCCAAGCTTAGCGTGTTCACGCTCGTCGCGCCGATCCTGGTAATTGCCGCCTTCGACTTGTATCGTCGCATCCAGGAAGGTGATATCCGTAGCGCGATTGAACATACCCTCTTGCGAACGCTCACTATCTTTATTATCGCCATAGTGACCTTTCGCATCCTCCAGCCGATCGCCTTCGCCGGTCCCGGTTTCTGGAACTGGACTCTCAACCCGAAGTGGACCGAAGACATCATCGAACAACAAAAGATCACCAAAGGGGACACCGATCTTCCCTGGGTCCAGCAATGGACCGGTCGCTCGATCGTCTTTCCCGTTTACAACATCATCCTCTGGGGAATGGGCCTGCCGCTGGGGCTGGCAGGCTTTGCCGGACTTGCCCTGGCAGCGTATGAATTGGTCCGCCATCGCCGATTGGTACATCTGATTCCCGTGACGTATGTCGGTGTGACGTTCGTGTATCACGCCATTACCTTTATCAAGTTCATGCGCTACTTCCTGCCGATCTATCCGTTCCTGATTTTGATGGCCGCCTATTTGATCTACCGGCTGTGGGAAATCTCGTTCGTTGCCACATCACAAACGGAGGTTCCGACCGAAGCCGAACCCGTCCGCATTAGTTTTCTCGAGCGGACTCGCCATCTCCTTCTCAACCGACAGGTAGCTATTGGCCTGACCGCAGTGCTCCTGGCGGGGACATTTCTCTACGCGCTTGCCTTCACGTCTGTTTATCGCCATCCGAACACCCGCATCGCCGCCTCGCGTTGGATGCAACAGAATATCC
>DATHUN010000562.1:0-14539 GCA_035462205.1 Anaerolineales bacterium | reverse complement strand
CTTCATTCTCCGGGAACAGATATTTGGACGGGTTTCTGTCAAAGGCTTCTTTGCAGCCTTCCGAGCAGAAGTAGTAGATCTCTCCGTCAAATTCGGTCTTGGCGGGTGCCGTATCAATGTTGATTTGCATTCCACAGACGGGGTCTTCGATCATTCCAAGCATGGGTGCCTCCTTTCATGCTGCACCTCTCTTAACGTCTGTAGTTTCAGCCTGTTATTACCTCAGTCTCTTGTATTTTTGCAGCGTTTTCGGATAAACTGCTTGTTTTTTCCTAGGACTTTGCTAACAAAGTGATCGTCGCTGATCTTATGGAGACGGCAGCGGCAAATGCGCGTTCACGGAATGTCGAGATCAGGAAGAAACCGTGCGATTCCTCACATATAAATGGATCAATAGAACGCCCAATAAGAGCGCCGGAAGGATGATCAAGCCTGCTTCCGGACCGAAGGGGCCACCGGTCCACAATTCGGGACCGTGGACCTGGATCCGCGTCAACGGATAAATATCCAGGCCTGAGACGGGAAAGCCAAATCCCACGCCTTCGAAGAAGTTCCAGCCAAGATGCATGCCCATCGGCAGCCAGAGCTGCTTGGTACGGAGATACCCAAAGGCAAAAAATATACCTGCTAGGAAAATGCCCAATGTGCTTGTCCAATTCGCACCCGGGTTGCCCAGATGTAGCAGACCGAAGACGGCCGACGAGATCATGACGCCCCAAAATATGTTGGTCCCACTGGCAATGGTCTGCAAATGGTAGCCGCGCGAGAGCAGCTCTTCATTCCAGGCAACCAGAATAAATATGACGATGAATAACAAGGTATTTCTGAGCACCAGGCTGAGAGGATCGAACTGCCATGCAAAGCCTTGGAAAGTAATCCAACCCAGCTGCGACATCAGGAAATAGATCAGACCCATTTGCAGAAAGGTAATGAAAATCCCCATCAGAATGTCGAACAAGGTTTGAATACTGAGTTGAAGGCCCAGGCTTTCGATAGATCGTTTGTCCAGGAAACGCCTGGCAAGAAAGACAGATACCGTGACCGCAAACGTCTCGGCCACCATACCGAGCAACATGTACTCTGGTTTAAGATCTGTAAAGGTTGCAAGCAGCGAAGGGTCCAAAACAAGCAGAGCGGTCAAAAATAACACGCTCAGACATATACCCAGTGTAAGCATGATTGCAGTCTGCAATACGAGACGCCAGCCTGCTCGCAAGCGTGGTTCATCCGGGTAAAGAAACATATTCTTAAGAAAAGAACGATTTGTTAAAGGCTGGTTTTCGATCATGGGATTTTGTAGAGGGAATATATATGATCAGGTGTTTGGGAAATTGGGATCAGCTTCGCAAGTGTCGCTTGAAGTGTGCTTTGCATCGCAGGCGTGAACTTGGTAGAGCCTTTCATGAAATCCAATCCTCGTTCATAAACGATTACATGCGTGTACTGTTTTGCTTTCCATTGTTGCAGGATGGCATCTGGTGTCTTGTAAAGGTACATGTCATGTGCGAAATTGGCGTTGATGGGGTCGGGTTGAATGCTTCGAGGTACGCCATAAGAACGGGGCTCGAAGAGACTATAAATTTGCGCATCTGTGGGCAGCGCATCCATAAGATTTATCAAGGCTGCATAGGATGGATTGATCCGCTCAATATATCGTTCTCGATTTTGGGCACCGAGCGCCACGGAGAGAGGATTTCGTTGAAGAACAAAAACTGCCGTATCAAAAATCGTTAATAAAATGACGATACCGATCAGTCCATTGGCGAGAAAACTGACTCGGAAGCTGGATGTGTCCAATTGTTTGATGGACTCCCAAGCGAGCGCAGTAGGAACCGCGAGTGCCATCACAGCCGGGAAAAGATACCGGGCCTGCCAGAGGGCGGCTGTATTAATTACACCGATTGTCCATGCCATCATGCTGAGGGCGGCCAGGGCAGCAATGGAAAGTAGAGAAATCCTCCGGCTTGGGTTCTGCGAATCAGAAGAGAGAAGAATGCTTAACGTCAAAGGAAAAAGAAAGAGGAATAGTGGGCCGAACCGTCCATCAAAAAACGTTGCATCACGGTGTCCAAGGGTCACATTCAACGGCAGCATAAACATTTGGATTGCATTCCATCCAATGCCCGATCCTGCATCCGCCCACCACGCGGCGAGGAACTTGTCCCAATAGCGCCCGCCAAAGAGGAACGGATAAAAGGGATTGCCCATCCAGGCGGCGTTTCTAAGGTACCATGGCAGCGCAACGAGCAATGCAGTTAGACTAAATAGTAGGGCCGATTTGAGGGCCCCAGAAAAGGGAGCCTGGAACAGTAGGATCAGAACGCATGCCAAGGGGATCACAAAGGATTGGTATTTGACACCCATTGCCATTCCCGAAAGAATTGCGATTGTATATAGCAGCGACGGTGATTTTGATACTTGATAGGAGGTTGCGGTGTAAATGGCGGCGACTGCATAATAGGCGAGTGCCATATCAACATAGGCCCAAGAAGCCAGCATCGGTAAAGAAGGTATGCTTACCAGCAGCAGAAAGGTTTTGCGTCCAATTTCGATTCCCCCAATTTTTGTACTCCAGTGCCAGAGCAAAAGTATGGTCAATATGCCCCAAGCCAGATGAATCAACTGCGGGGCGCGTTCACTGCCGAATGCAAGTGCCCAGAGATAGACATTTTCTGTCAGGCCCGGGTACCAAAACGGAAGAATATTAACCGCACGCAATCCACCGTCGCGTAAAATCGTAGCCGGCAAAGTTAAGTGATTGAGTAACGCGTCAAAGGCCTCGAAAGGTGGGACAAGACTCAGCAAAAAGGAGAAGGTCAATGGAAGTACAAGGGCAAGTTTTGTGAAAAAGCTGTATTGACTTAACGACAGATTTAACGTTGAGATCAGTGAACGAATATGAATTCGTAGCCTGCTGAGATCATTTCGCAAAAGAAAGAGCACCGTCAGTGCGAATTGGATTGTCGTGAGAAGCGTTTTGTTAGCAAGTTGTAGCGCTGAGAAAAATAGACCAAGCAAGCCCAGCGCGCCGAGTCCGATCCCGAAACTTAAGAGCAGAGAATCAGTGGAATCTTGTCCTTCAAATTTAATGAGATCGAGAATCCTCGTTCCGATCCCGTATGCATTGAAAAGAAGAAAAGCGGCGACTAATAATGTCCAGATTGTGTCTGCTAGTCCAGCGGCGGCGCTCAGTAAGCCTGGCTTTTGGACAACGTAATAGACGATCAGGATCACGCCTACCCAGAGCAGAAACAAGAGACCAAGGAATCGCTTCAATTAAGCTGCACCTTTGAGATAAATGCCAGTAGGGTCGAGCTCTTGGCGTAAAATCTTTAGTTCGTTTTCCTTTACTGTTTCTGTTGTTTTCAACTCCGGTGCGATTTTCAAATCCCAGCCTGTGTTTTCCTTCGCCTGCTCAATAGTCTTTTCAGGATGTAGCGCGGTTAAAATCATCTCGCCGGATTCATCAGGCTCTAAGATTCCAATATCCGTCACGACGGCGAGCATCCCGCCGCCGCGCAGCCCTGCTTTTTGACGGTCACCCTGACCACCGATGAATCCGGCCGAGGTCATGAACTCTACTTTTTCCGGGAAACGACGCTTTTGATGCGGCGTCATGATGTAGCAGCGATTTGCCCAGGCGGCAATCTCTTGTGATCCCCCGGAGCCCGGTAAACGGACTTTTGGACGATCGTATCCACCGATGACCGTTGCATTGATGTTGCCGTATTTATCGATCTGTGCGCCGCCCATAAACCCCACATCGACATTGCCCCGTTGCAGATAATTCGCAAAGATATCGTACATGCTCACCACCGAGAGCGAACCGCTGACCAGCGTTGGATCCCCAATCGACAAGGGCAAACGCGCCGGCTCGGCACCGATTACACCCGCCTCGTAGATCATTACCAGGTTCGGTGCGTGAGTCCGCTTGGCGAGGTTGCAAGCCAGGTTGGGTTGTCCCACCCCAACAAAGACTACGTCATCATCTCGCAACAAGCGGGCCGCATTGACGATCATTAACTCGGCGGAAGAGTATTTAATTTCATTCATAGGACCTCTTTCAAGAATGATTGCATGATGTGGAAGACTTCGTCAGGACGTTCCAACGGCAGCAAGTGCGTGGATTTATCCAACCTCTCCATCCAAACCTTAGGTTGTTTTCGTTTCACCAGTTTCGCAGCTTTCTCCAAAAATGTATCTGTCTGCGCGCCACGAACAAACAGAGTCGGCACCTGCAGCTTTGGTAAGTCGCGCCAAATATCGAAGTCCACAAGACCGGTGTAATAGATGTGCGATTCCCACTCTGGCGAATAGACCAGTTCATAACCCTGCTCCCGCTTCCGTGTCATGCCTTGGATGTAATACCGCAAATCTTCATCGCTCATATATTTGAATACTTCGCGCTTTCGATACCCGCGAAAGAGTGTCTCGAGGTCATCGAACGTGCGGCGTCGTTTCAGTGCGCCCGAAATCTTCGGGTGGCGCTTATGTCCCATGCCAATGGTGCGGAAGAAATTCCACCAGACGAGGAAACTGGGGACGAAAAGTACTGGGTCCAACAAGACCAAAGCACGGAATTTGCCTGGCTCCCGCAACGCGGCGCGCAAAGTAACAATAGCCCCAATGGAATGCCCTACACCGATGACAGGTCCTGTTTGCGTATCTGCAAGAAACTGCAACAAATCCTGTGTGAAAGGCTCCCAATTATCAATCTCATTCGGATTCGAATCCTGCCACAGTGGACGGAGCAACATCCCAAAGACATGATATTGTGTTTGTAAACGATCCAAGAGTGACTTATAGCAGCCCGGTGGGTAGCCATTGGCATGAAGAAAGTGGAGAGGCGAGCCATTTCCTCCGTAATCAAAATAGGGAATAGCGGATAAAGAATAAGGGGACGAGGGATCAAGAGCGTTTGGCATTGGTGATGTAATCTGTGTTATCTTCCCGAGTAATTTTTGTTCCTTGTTTGGCGCGAATCGTACTTGTTACCGTGCTGATAACCTCATGTATCCCTAGTACTTCCCGTAATTTACGGGCTGGCTCATAAATTGTGCCACTTCCAGCTTCTTCTGAGTTTCCGTGCCCAGTTTCTCCCAGTATTCATCTCTATTTCTTACGCCGTATACCCACTCCTCTAAATATTGCTTTATGGAATCAGCAGATTCACTGACTTTATCCCAAGCCAAATAGAATTCGTTGTCACGGTCATAGTATCCCTGGGCATAGGAGGGATGGCACGCAAACGGCACATGGCAGACCGCGCTGACCACGATGCCCGGAATCATCGTTCGGTTCGGATCGGAACGAATGACAGATTCCTCCACGATCTCTTCGGCAGTCAAGATGACCTTCTTTGCCGCAAAGGCGGCTTCCTTCTGTTCGCCGATGATTCCCCAAAGATGAGCGTTACCATTTTCGTCGGCGCGCTGCACGTGGACAATCGCCACGTCTGGGTTGAGCGCAGGGACAACGATCACCTCCTTGCCGCCGAACGGATCGGAAATGCGCTTGATGTTGGGATTCGCTTTCTCCAGATCAGTCACACCGGTCTGGTTCATCGGCAAGAAGGGTAGGCCGGAGGCGCCCGCCTGCAAACGCGTGATCATCCCAAAGTGGGAATATTCCTCCCACTCCAGTTTGCCCTGCTCGATCGCAGAACGGACAATCCGAAGGGAGCCGACGCCGGGATTGCCCATATAGGAAAAGATGACTTTGCGGGCGCAGCCCGCCGCGACCATCTGGTCATAGATGAGGTCGGGCGTTGCACGTGCGAGAATAAGATTTCTTTTCTCCTGACGGATGATTTCGTGGCCTGCTGCATATGGGATCAGGTGTGTGAATCCTGCCGCGTAAACTGTATCACCATCGTTGACATACGTGCCGATGGCTTCTGAGAGCGATTGTAGTTTGCTCATTCTTATTTCTTATCCTTGGGTTTTGATCGGAGCCGTTTGAGAAGACTGAATCTCCCGCTGGGTGGGGTCGATCGTTTATATTGTGTGCGGAACATAATACCGACAATCAGAAGAACTGTCCCCCAACAAAAATAGCTGAACGCCGTTTTCTGTGCGATCTCCGAAAGAAAGAAGAGCACCACAAGTCCAATTCCTACCAATAAAAAAAAGCCCCCAACGCGGTAGATAAATTCCGAGTAATTGTTTGGCTGGTTTTGTCCCATGTTAGTCTGGTCTGCGCGCGGAGAAGAGTGTTCTGCGGAAAGGATAGAAGACCGGCGATTGCGGCAGCGCTTTTTTCATTTTATCCCGGATCGCTTGCACAAAGCTTTCCTTGTGTTGGCCTAAGCGTTCAAAATACGGGACACAGGCTGTGCCTGAAATCCATTCTACGACTGCATCTGAATCCTCCAGGATGTGCGCATACACCTTCTCGAAGGCGACGATATTTTCCGCACCACAGTCGAATAGGATTTGCGCGTACTGGTCAATCGAGAACACTGGTGCGTGACGGATGAATCCCTCCAAGATGGAATGGAAAGGTTCTTCGCTGGCCGTCTCACGGATGATCTGGTGTGAAACGTGATTGAAATTGGACGGGACTTGTACAGCGATCTGACCGCCCGGATTTAGCAACCGGTATAGATTCGGAATCAACGCTGCGTGATTTTCCGACCAATGCAAAGCCGCGTTGCTAAAAATGAGATCCCACTCGCCGCTCAACTGGGTTTGGTCGCCTGGTGTAAAACGCAAGTTTGCGCTTGCATAGGAGGCCGCTTTCTCCAACATTTGCGGCGACGAGTCAAGACCTGTCACATCGCTTTTCGGTAGGGTATCCGCAAGCTGGCGCGTCAGCTCACCGGTGCCGCATCCCAAATCGACGACTTTGAGATCTGGGCGCTTGTCGACCAGCGCGAGCAGATCATAAAATGGTGCGGAGCGCTGTGCTTGAAATTTGTGGTATTGGTTCGGATCCCAGGGCATGCTGTTATCTTTAAAAGTCCCCTCTCCCGAGAGGGGAGAGGGGTTAGAGGGCAGGGAAATTATTTGCGCTTGGCTGAGACTTTTTTCTTCGGCGTAATCTTCTTGACCAGTTTCTTGACCGGGTTCTTGCCGTTTGCACGGGCGGGCTTGACCAGGGTGCGGATCTGTTCGTGCATGTAAAGCTGGACGTAGTAATAGCCACCACCGTTCTTGCCGGTCGCCCCCGAGCCCTTCCAGCCACCGAACGGCTGAAAACCGGGCCAGGCACCCGTCGTGGCGCCCTGCGGACGGTTGGCATACGTCACACCGGCTTCGATGTTGTCGAAGAACCAATCGGTCTCCTTGGCAGAGCCGTAGAAGCCAGCGGTAAGGCCATAGTTGACATTGTTCGCGATTTTCATCGCTTCGTCGAGATCGTTCACTTTCCCAATCGTCGTGATTGGCAGGAACATCTCATACTGCCAGAGGCGATGATCGAAGGGCAAGTCGGTGACGAAGGTGGGCTCGCAGTAGTAGCCCTTGTCGAAGAGTCCGCCAGTCTTCACGTGGCCACCTGTCAGGAATTGACCGCCGGCGCCATTGATCTCTTCGGTGAAATTCTTGAAGTCATTATAGGAGCCCTGGTTGATGACAGGTCCCCAATAGGTATTGCGCTCGGTTGGGTCCCCGATGACCAGTGCTTCGGTCTTGGCTTTAAGCTTGGCGAGCAGCGCGTCATAGACCGGTTCTTCTACAATCACGCGGGATGCCGCCGAACATTTCTGTCCCTGTAAGCCGAATGCCGAGCGGACGATGCCGGTCGCCGCGTCTTCGAGATTGGCGTGGCGCGATACAATGGCGGGATTCTTACCACCCAGTTCCAGAATAATCGGGCGGATATAGTTGCGGTTCGCAAAGTCGCGGAACATCTTCATGCCCACATCGAAGGAACCGGTGAAAGTTGCGCCGTCCACGTCGCGATTGTCCACAAGCGCCTGACCGAGTGTGGAGCCCGGTCCAGTGACAAAGTTCACCACACCGGCCGGGAAGCCTGCATCGCGTAAGCATTCGGCGTAGAGTCGCACAATCCAGGCGGTATCCGTTGCCGGCTTAATGACGACCGTATTCCCCGTCACGAGCGCCGCGCCGGTCGGTCCACCGGTCAGGGCAAATGGGAAGTTGAACGGGCTGACGATCAGCCAGACGCCATACGGGCGCAGGACGGAAACGTTTGTCGATTCGAAACCGACCAGCGGGTCTTTCCCCATCGGCTTGATGAAGCCGTCATTCTCTTCCACCATTTGCGCCGACCAGTACATCAGGTCGGCAGTTTCCTGCACATCGCCGAGCGATTCCATGCGATTCTTGCCAACTTCCAGCGCCATCGCCGCGCCGAGGTCGAAGATACGCTTCTCGATGAGAGATGCCGCCTTGCGCACCAACTGGACGCGCTTCTGCCACGGCGTGTGACTCCAGGCCGGGAAGGCCTTGCGGGCAGCCTCAATTGCCATATTGGCGTGCGAAGCGTCACCTTTTTGCATGACCGCCAGCACCCAATCGGTGTTGACCGGCGAGCGATCTTCAAATTTGTTGTCTGCAAAAACATCCTGGCCATCAATGATCATCCAATATTCCGTACCAAGGTTCGCTTTAAGTTTGGCAACCGCCTTGTCAAAACCTTTATGTAATTCTTCGGGGGGATTAAACATTGTGGCATACGTCAGTTTGAAATTAGCCATACAGCCTCCTAAACTTAGATAATGTGTGGTCGGAGAGTTTTCCGCGGGCAGCTGACCGACCTTCAACTACCGAACGAGTTAAGCAAGGGACTTAACCTAGTATAGCGTAGGATTTTTATACAGTCAAAGATAAGCATCCCAAAGCGCGGTGACAAACTTCTGTTAATCCTTCAGTAAGGATTTTATGTTACAAAGGTACTATAAACTTAGAAGTAGAGGAGAAAGATGAAAAAACTGCGCTTCCTTCCTTTTTCATCGGCGCTCAAGATTAGCCTGGTCCTGTTTGCAGTACTACTGGCGGCGTGCGCCCCTGCTACATCTACGGCTGCTCCCGTCAAACCGGTCCTTGAGCCTAGTTTAGCGCCCAGTTCTGTTCCGGCAGTAGCGGCTACGTCACTTGAGGGCCCGACTGCCAGCGAAACAGCTGCTCCGTTACCTGCAGCTACTTCGTCGGATGTACAGCCTGTCGCCACCTCGCGAGGACCCAATCTGGAGGCGACCGACCCCACAACGGTCAATCTGGCCTCTGGCGGCTTGCAGCTCGTGGAATTTTTCCGCTTTACCTGAAGTACGTGCCGCGCCATGGCGCCCATGGTTCATGGGCTCGAAGCAAAATACTTCGGCAAGGTTAAATTTGCCTTTCTGGATGCCGACGATCAGCAAACGCTTGATTTTCAACGCGACCTCGGCTTCCGCTACCAGCCGGATCTTTATTTGCTGGATGGAAACGGAAAGGTTTTGAAAAAGTGGCTGGGATATACCGAGCAGCAAGATTTGGAATCGGTCTTCGCTAAATACCTACAATAATCAATAACGCCGCAGTCAGATTGACTGCGGCGTTATTGTTTCAATGTTTTTCTTTTATCAGGGTATAGATCCGGTTGGTGTGTCCGTTGGAATTGGCGTATCGGTTGGCATGTCTGTTGGCGTGTCTGTTTGAGTTGGCGTATCGGTTGGCACATCCGTTGGAGTATATGTCGGTGTGCTAGTGGGCGTATATGTGTTTGTAGGTACCCTGGTTGGCGTGTTGGTCGGTGTGCTGGTAGGCGCCCTGGTTGGTGTTGAGGTAGCTGTGTGCGTGGGACCGGGTTTACGCGTTCGCGTGGGCGGAGGCGCCGTTCGAGTGGGGAGCCGGGTCGGCGTATTCGTATCGGTTGAGGTGGGCGTAGGCGAAGGCGTTAATGTGTCTGTCGGCGTGGATACATATTGGGTGATCACTACCACCGTCAGCGCTGCCATAGTATTGATATTGGAAACCGCGGAATCAACGATATTCTGCGGCTCAATATCAGACACATTCGGGACGCGCGGGTCTGCCAACGCAGCCGCAGCCACGAGACAAAACAGACTAAATCCCAGTATGCCTGCCCCCAACACGGTCAAGGGACCTCTGTAGGCCCTTAATTTCACTCTCCGCGCTCCTCGTCAATAAAATTCGTCATGTGTTTCTTTGAGTATAGCACCATGCATAGGACTTTTCTCACACGGTTATAATCTGGCAATGCAAACGCTGATTCACACATTCGTATTTATCATTGGGTTATTAACGGTCATGTTGACGCTTTCCTCGGCAGTCTCTACATTTGTGCTGCCGCGCGCAGCACGCAGTCAGCTCAACCGAATCGTATTTGGGTTACTCCGCCGGATTATCGATTTTGTATTGCATTTTGCGAAAACTTATACGCGGCGGGATTCGATTATGGCATATTATGGGCCCATCGGCGTGATGCTGCTTGTCCCAACCTGGTATGTCTTAATCGCCCTTGGTTATGCTGTGATGTACTGGTCGCTCGGTGTTGGAAATGTTATGCAGGCGATCCGGCTAAGCGGTTCTTCGCTGTTCACGCTTGGATTTGAATCCAATAATGCATTCCCAATTATGGTACTTGAATTTAGCGAAGCTATGCTTGGGCTAATCATGGTCGCGCTATTGATCGCCTATCTACCGACCATGTACGCTGCGTTCTCACGACGCGAGCAGGTCGTCAATATGCTGGAGGTACGCGCCGGCAGCCCACCATCTGCGCTGGAAATGCTGCTCCGTTTTAATCGGAACCAAGGCTTGGAAAAACTATCCGACTACTGGAAGGTTTGGGAAGCCTGGTTTGCCGATATTGAGGAGAGCCACACCACTCTCCCGGCGTTGATCTTTTTCCGTTCTCCTCGTGCCGAAAATTCCTGGGTAACCGCGGCGGGTGCCGTGCTCGATGCTGCTGCAATCACATTGTCTGTGGTTGAAATTCCGTATGAGGTTTCTGCCGCGTTGTGCATCCGTGCAGGGTTTCTTGCGTTCCGCCGCATCGCAAACTATTTTGACATCCCAAATCCGCAGGAGCCTCATTATCCGGCTACGTCCATCTGCGTGGAGAGACAGGAGTTCGATCAAGTGGTAGATCAGCTCATTGCCGCCGGGCTTCCGGTCAAAGCGGACCGTGAGCAGTCGTGGCGCGATTTTGCCGGCTGGCGCGTCAACTATGACCGCGCTCTGATCCTGCTCTGCGGGCTAGTTATGGCACCTCAGGCACCCTGGTCCGGTGACCGCGCCCCCGAGCTTGACCTGCCGCCGTTATGGCTGATGAAAAAACACATGCTTCGCATGAAAAACGAAAGCGCATAATTTTCAGACAAAGAAGGTACGAGGAAAACTGTTATATAATCTGCGCCATCCAACACTCAGGAAACATTAATGTCCGACTCTCCGCTTGTCATTGAAAACCTTTCGTTTCAATATCGTACGCGCCCCGAACCTGCTATCCTCAATATTTCATTCGAGCTCAAACAGGGCGAGATGCTTCTGATCGCCGGATCCAGCGGCTGTGGCAAGACCACACTGGCGCGCTGTATCAACGGCTTGATCCCGCGCTCGTATCGCGGCAAGCGCGAAGGCAAAGTACTGTTGCACGGCAAAGAGGTGGCCGAGATGCAAATTGCGGAGGTGGCGCAAATGGTCGGAACACTTTTACAGGACCCGGAGCGCCAGATCGTTGCAAGCAACGTCTATAACGAGATTGCTTTTGGGCCGGAAAACTTAGGTCTCCCGCGCGATGAAATTCTTGCCCGCGTAGAGGCGGCTATGATACGGTTGGGGATCGAATATTTACGCGATCGTGAAACCTTTAACCTCTCAGGCGGAGAAAAACAAAAGGTCGCCCTCGCTGGCTTACTGGCGATGAACCCGTCCATTCTTTTACTGGATGAACCGCTCGCTTCGCTTGACCCGGCCTCCGCTTATGAAGCCTTGGATGTTTTCCGCAGCCTGGCCGATGAAGGCAAGACAGTTATCCTTATTGAGCACCGCGTCGAAGACGCGATCTTCGCCAAGCCAGACCGTCTGCTTTACATGGAAGCGGGCGAAGTCAAGTATCTTGGTTCGATCGAGCATCTGCCGACCGAAATCGACCATAAGGAAGTTAAGCTCCCGGCGGAATGGGTTGTGAAACGGGTGCACCAACAGGGAGGAGATGTCGTTAAAACAGAACCTGTTCCCGTTCCGGAGCGAGGCGAGCCGCTGGTCCTTTTCGAGGATGTTGATTTCCGTTACAGCGACGAGACGCCCTACATCCTGCAAAATGTCAATCTCACAATTTATCGGGGTGATCTGATCGGACTGATTGGTCCAAACGGGGCGGGCAAGTCGACCCTGGTGAAACATGCCATCGGCTTGTTGAAACCAACCCGAGGCCGCGTGCTGATCGAAGGCAAAGACACGCGCAGTATGAGCGTGGCGCAAATTGCCCGTACCCTGGGTTTTGTATTTCAAAGCCCAACCCACATGCTATACGCGCCGACCGTCCGTGAAGAGCTGGAGTTTGGCCCAAAGAATTTGGCATTTAAAGAAGACGTCATGCAGAAAGCAGTGGCGGAAAGCATTACCACGGTGAATCTGAATGGATTGGAAGAGTATCCGCCGCTGGGCCTTTCGTTCGGCCAGCAAAAACGGACGACCATTGCTGCGGTGCTTGCTATGCAATCGAAGATCATGATCATGGATGAGCCGACGGCTGGGCAGGATTATGCCAATTACACGCACTTCATGGACGCGATGTGTAAGCCGTTGCCAGATGGTTCTATGTCGCTGGTGGCTTCGAACTTTGCGGCGACCCTCTTTATCACGCACGATCTCGATCTGGCGGTCACGTATGCAAATCGAGTGCTGCTGTTTGGTGACAAACACATTATTGCCGATGGACGGCCTGAGGATGTGTTCAAGGATTTTGACCTGTTGATGCGCTACCGCGTTCGGCCCACCTCACTCCTTCGCCTGAACCTGGAGCTACTGCCCCGCACGCGCAAATTTCTGCCGGCCGAGGCGCTGGCGGCATTTGCCTAACCTGCCGGATACCGATTTCCCTGCAACGGATAATCCGGTACAGGGTTATGTAGAATGGGTCAGCACGTCTATTCAAATGTTAAAAAGGAGAGAAGAAATGAACGACAATAAATCTACATGGGAGTTTGGTACACGCCAGGTGGTCTATGGTGCCATCGGCGCGGCGCTCTACGGGGTGTTCTCGTGGGCGACCAATATCTTCCCGCTTCCTGCGGCTGGTAATGTTACATTTCGCCCGGCAGTTGCAATCCTGATTTTCTTTGGCGCTGCCTATGGACCCTGGGTGGGTTTGCTGGCTGGGTTCATCGGTAATACGCTTGGCGACATGCTTTCGGGCTGGGGCTTCTACTGGAACTGGAGCCTGGGCAATGGCTTGATGGGTATGATCCCTGGACTCATCGTCGCTGCTATCCATGATTTCCGTGCCCGTGCGGATATCATCAAGGCGGTTGGATGGGGAACGCTCGGCATTGTGGTCGGCATGTTGTTTGCCTCGCTGACCGAGATGTTCACAGGCGGCATCGATTTCAATACGGCGCTGGTAGGCTATTTTGTGCCGGCGTTCCTGGGTAACTTCGTAGTTACCATCATTCTACTTCCCATTCTTATGATCGCTTTTGCAGGAGTCGCTGCCCGGCGAGGTCGTTAATCCATGCTGGTCACCTGGAAGTACCGTCCGCGTAATACCTTCATCCAACGTCTGGATCCGCGTACTCGATTCATCTTTATGGCCTGCATCATCCTTGCATTGACCATACCGGATATCTGGGATTTCCGTATTATCCTTCCCCTGTTCTTGGTTTCGCTGACCCTGTATTTTATGGCACGGATCGAGTGGAAGGATGTGCGGCGCGCCTGGATTTACATCGCCATTCTGGTGTTCTTCATCGTTGGCTTGAATGGAATGCTTTCCGGACGCGGCGGTCCTTCCTCGGTGAATACCATGGTGTCACCCGTGGTCTTCACAGTCCCTTTCAAGATCCCGTGGACGAATTTGGGATGGGTTGTACCTGTCACCGTAGCAAAGATCTGGTTCGCTCTCAACCAGATGGCTCGCATGCTGACGATGGCGATTCTGGCCATCCCGATTCCCTATACTCTGGACCCTAATATTTATGGCACCGCCTTCAAGCGCATGGGTGTCCCGGACAAGGTGTCCTTTACAATGGACCTGGCGTTCCGGTTCCTGCCGACCTTCGCGCGGGACCTGATGATCACCATCGATGCCCAGCGCGCACGCGGCTATGAAATGGACAAGCTCAAAGGCGGGTTGATTGCCCGTATCCAAAGGCTCGCTCCGCTTGTCATCCCGGTGACCATGCAATCGACGGTCACGGGAGAAGAGGTCATCGACGCGATGGATTTGCGCGCCTTTGGCACGGCGCCGCGCACCTGGCTAAAGGAATTACATTATGCCAACCGAGACTATCTTATGATCGGTCTGGGTGTTGGCATCTTCATTGCTTGCTGTTTGCTGAAATGGGTCTTTGGGATTGGTGATTTTTTTGTGCCAGAATTTTTTACACGGTTGTTTACCGGGTAACCAA
>DATHUN010000561.1:0-12611 GCA_035462205.1 Anaerolineales bacterium | reverse complement strand
CAAGACGCAGCGCGAACGGATCAATCCATTGGCGAGTGTCAAAGATGTTGACAGATACGTGGTGATCGCCTCCAAGGGCGGAGCGCCGAATCATCCCGACTGGTATTACAACGTGGTTGCCAACCCGCTGGTGACGGTGGAAACCGGGAATGGAAGCTTTCCTGCTCGTGCCTCCGTAGCCGAAGAACCCGAGCGAACCCGGCTGTATAACAAAATGGTCGAAATGATGCCTGCTTTTGACGACTACCGCCGCAATACGAAACGACAGATTCCGGTCATTGTGCTGACACCAATTAAGTGAAGCGAATACGCTCAATCAAAAACGGTCTCCATGAGACCGTTTTTGATTCCGTCTATCAGGATGTTCTCTTTTTCGACTCAGACCCTGGAACGTTGGATTTACGATTTTCCTGCTTCACCTTGCGGTTATGCTTGCGCATCCCCCTGGAGGGACGCTTGATTTTCTTCTTTTCTGCGGGGGTATTCACTTGCTTTTAACCGGTTAGGAATTCTTGATCTTGTTTCTTGCAGCGTTTTCTGCCCAGAGCCGGTCGATCTCCTCGCGCGCTTGTTGGCGCGTGAGACCATACTTAACCTGTAGCATCGTGACAAACTTGTCGAACTTGACCTCCGCTTTATCCACTTTGACCAGATCGTGCTCAGCCATTAAGTTCCAGCGTCCGGTAGATTGGCTCCGGATCTCTTTCCAGTTCTCTTCAAACACCGCTTTATTGATTGCCATGGGACCTCCTCAGATCGCACTTTTAGATTTCAAACTCAATTGGAGTTTTCGTGATTTCGTTTTCCGGTCACTATCCATCTTCCCCCAACAGACCAAACAAAATGTTCAAACTCTTTCGCCGCCGGTGCGGTATCCAATTATTGTACTATGAATAATGGTCGCATCTCCCCTGCTAGCTCGATCAAGACAAAAATGGCACCATATACGGAATACGCGAGACCATTTTTCACGTGCGGTGTTTTTAGATTCATCATAAGGATGGGGATCATCCTTACTGGTTGGCAATCGCAAAAAGGAGGCATCCATGTACCTGAAACCCAAAGGATTTGACCGGGTCGGCACCATCCAATGCCTGCTGGCCGCTTTTTTTGTTCTCTGGCTCCTTTTTCTGCCGGCAAAAGGAGTCTATTTTGCCTGGCCCGTCGTTCCGGAGCTGACCGCGCTGTTTTTGGGAGCCGGCTTTGTGCTGCGCAGTTACTTTGGCTACCATCTCTGGCGCGATAAATACTGGTATACGGTGCGCTGGAGCATGTTGGGGGACTTTGCCTTTCTGGGCGTTCTTTTCATCACCACCTGGTGGCATGTTCGCGAAATGAATTGGAATTTGCAGGGCGTCAGCCCAGGATTGAAGGCTTTCAGCCTGGTCATCACCCACGTCTGGATCCTGGCATACACTTTTGAGCCGCTAACGGTTTTCCTGCTCCACCCGCGTGACCCCGAGGCAAACACGCCGGTCCCTGCCGAGCGATCGGAGGGAGAATTGCAGCCGCCGATGAAATCGGCTTTGCTGGCGATGTTTTACCTCGGCGCGGCGTTATGGGCCTTGCTTTTCTTTACGCCGGAATTTGCCAATTTACGCTGGCCCTGGCCACTCAATCCCTTCGACGCGCGCATTATGTCCGCCTGGTTCGCGGGCGCAGCGGTCTGGTCAGTCACGATGTATTTTATGAAAGATTGGGCGGAAGTGAAAATGGGCGTTCGTGCCATCTTGCTCTTCCTGGTGGGATTGCTGGTGGTCTGGGTCGTTGCCTCGTCGCGCTATCCCCTCAACGATACACCAATCGCCGCACGACAAGGCTGGGTCTATGCGATTTCGCTTGTGGTGATGATCTCCTGGCTGCTATTTGCCTATTGGAAACAGGAACAAGCGCACCAAAAAGTTTCAACGATGGTCGCTGCTCACTGAGCTCTGGATGGCAGCGACGCGCCTCTGTGGGCTGCGCTCGCATCATAGACTTTTTTCCGGGCGAGATTGATCAGTCCGAGCGGCGTGAATTGTTGTGTGTGCCAGGGATTGAACGCCATGCGTTCGATATCCTGCTGCAATTGTAGATCGAGATCCTGTTTGGGAATGGTCAACGTGGCAAGCGGGATAGGAGGTGCATCGGACTCCTTCCATTCGATATAGGCATCCTCGACCGGCGTTCGTTTTTCATCCACAAACAGCTGGATGCAAAAATCGAAACAGACATCATCCGCTCGTAGCGCTTCCTTCAACTTCTGTCGCAGATACTCCTCTTTTCGTTCCCCGCCCTGGACCAGGGACTGCGCCACGCCAACAAGCTGCTCCCGCGTTGACGCTATCTTCGTCCCCGCTGTGGGACGGATCAAGTATCGGACAGCGCGGTCTCCAAATTGATAGGAGGTGCGGCTCCAATACTCGTTCATTTGGTAGGGCTTGAAACTAATGACCGGCGCGAGAAATACTGCCAGGATGCGCCTTGCTTCCTGGAAACCATATTTTTTTACCAAGCGCGGAACGACTTTAGCAATGCCGCCCAAAAGGATTTCCCCGACCTCGATGAATTGCACCGGGTTTCGTGCAAACGAGATCGGCGTATTTGTCATCAGAAAATCCTGGATGTTTGTCGTGTCTTGTGTGATCAGACGTTCCCCCGGATTCGTTTTCACCCGGATGGCGACCCCGCGCTGGTCCTTGCTCAGATCGCCCAGCACCTCGCCGCGCGCATTCGAAAAACGGACCAGCGCATTATAAGTTGTACCTGGTTGAAATAAACCGACTTGTAAATTTTGGGGGATATCAGATCTAACCTGAAACTTTGCTCTTACCCCCGTCCCTTTGGCATGGAAACCGCGCCTGAGCGTTGCCGTTGGATTTCGCTTTTGCGCCATCAACTGCGCTTTGGCTTGCATCTGCTGGATGCGCTCTGCCAGGTCATCAAGCATCTCATCCTGATTCATAATGGCACCTCAAAGTAGCTGAACAAGAAAAGAGTGATTCGTTGACTCATTATAGCAGTTTGATGGTTGGCAACAAAAGAAAAACGGTCTCCTGGCTTCATGCCTGTGACCGTTTTTTCCTTAATAGACGTGGCAAAATTTAGGGAATGTAATAGGTAACGACCAACTGTGGCATATTGGCGCTCACTGAGTTCCCCGAATAGAACGCCACGGTATCCGCGTTGAGATCGTTGTTGTCATCCTTGCTGAAAAACAGGCGAAACTGGGTTATGCCAGTTTTGTTCACAAGAGCTAAATTGGCATCGTGAAGTTCTGTCGCATACCAATTGGGTGTCAGTTCCATAAATGCATCCAAAACAGATCCAGGGGTGGCAGCTGCTGAAAAATCATCCGTTTGCAAAATGGCCTTGTCACTAAAAGTGCCATTGCAAATTTCTGACCCTAAAATGCCATGGGTGCCAAACGGATCGTCTCCCACGATTCTTTTTTTCTTGACTTTTAACTGGACATACAGGATTACTGCGTTGTTGGGCAGGGAACTCGTGTCGAACGAGACGATGCCTTTGTATTGTTTATTCTGCTGGTCATCACCTACCAAGAATATTGCCGCCTTTTTATCCAGTTCGCCACCCAAGTTGGTGTTCTCCTCTGATTCAAGAATCCAACCATCGAAGTTTCGCTGAGACTTGAAAGACGAAGTTTTCAGGGTCGTGATGGCTTTATTGATACTATAGGTTTCTCCCGCGCTGAAGTCGCCGTTTCCAGCACCAATCCCTCCCAGTGGATTCCCTGCTGCATCGGTGATGCTATCGTTGTCGACGACATCCAGGCGGATCGTTCCATTCTCTGTCCCGGCATTTACGCGAACCGTGTAGGTCGACTCCGAAGCAGGAGTTACGCTCATGATCGCAGCGCCCGGAACGTTCGAGACAAGGCGAAAGTCATTGAACGGCGCGAGCACGTCCACACCAGAGACACGATTCGAGAATGTCACCGTAAAACTCAGGGTGTCAGCTTTGGTGGGACTGGAGTCCGCGCGTACGCTGGCTACCACACGAGGGGGCAGATCGACTAGATATTCGAAAGCGCCGAGGTCCGGGGCATCACCAACATATCCATCATTGATACCAGGAATTACCACGCCGCGGTCAATATTGAGACTCGACGATAGAAGCGTGAAGTCGCCGCCGGTTGGATTGGAAAGCCCGGGAAGATCGGCCTGTCCATGGCACTCCAAACCAGCCAACGTGCACAAGGCAGCGATCGTATAGTAGTTCACTTTCTCCCACTTAAAATGAGGTCCCTCCATGCTGCTGTACCAATTGTTGTAATCCGCATCGATACCAAGCGAACCTTTTGGAACCTGATAGATCGAATATCCGGCGCCATGAAAAATATTGTCCCGCATCTTCACGTTGCTAACGGGTGTAATCAAGTCCGCATCGTTGACGTTCGGCGCGCTCGTCCAGAACGTGTTGTGATAGAACAATGCGAGTCCATCAGACTTAGATGAAAACTTAATCGCCCGGCCGGTATAGTTGGTAAACGTCGATCGCAGCACCCAGGTGGGACCCTGCGTGACCGGGGCTATGGAAACACCCACAAAACTCTGGTCAATCGTGTTGTTGCGAAAGCGATGATTGACGCAGGCTCCTTCCACTTCGAGCGCATCGTCTGCAATATTATGGATATAGTTATGATAGACGTCCACATCAAACGCAACTTTTGTATACGCGCTGATGCCTGCCGCGGAAGAGCCTGTAAAAATGCCATTGAAGAAATCATGCACGATGTTATCTCGAACAATGGTTCCAACGTGTCCACGCACGAGGATTGCAGTCCCCTCCATCCTGGTGCTTTTCACCGCCGCCCAGGGCCACACGCCTTTAGGATCTGAAACATCATTCCCTTCGATACGCGTATCGTTGCCCTGCTCATCGCTGCCAGTCCATTCGGTATAGATTCCGATTTGCGAATTGCGGATCTCGTTGTTGCGAATGACAATATGCGATGCATTGCGCGTACAGATCCCGCAGCCGTTGGTCGACGTGGTATAAAACCGGATACCGAATCCTTCGATCCAGATCCAATCACGACCCACAATATCAAATGCGCGGTTCAGACGAGGCACCTGCCAAATATGATCTGCGGGGTTATCTAAACTGCGCACATACAGTTTCTGTGTGCCCGGCTCATAAAACCAGCCCTCGTCCATATGCACATGCTCGTGTCCGACCGATTGGATTAATCCTTTTTTGTCTTGAAATTGATAAACACGATTTCCATCGCGCGCCAGATAATAGACCGGGATATTGAGAACCGTAGACCAGATGTTATCTGTCGTATCAGCCTTCCAAATGTCTCCGGACAGATACTCCGCGCTATCCAGAATGGCTCCGTTACCCTGCGCCTGGACCTGGATCCATTGCCCCGACGTTCCGGAAGCGGGGAAGGTGACCGCTTCGCGATAGACTCCATCGGCAACCGAAACCAGGGTCCCCGGTCCGGCGCGATCGACCGCTTCCTGGATGCTCTGGAACGGCAAGATCACGGAGCCGTCGCCGCCTGGAGGGGCATTATCGTCCACGTATAAAGTCTTGGTGGGCGTAAAGGACAGTTGATTCGGCTGCGTGCTCACCGACCCTTTGATCTGCGAGGTTCCATCCAATACAAAAATCTCATAGGTTGTAGCAGGCAGGAGATTAAACAGACTTCCGATCAAACGTCCGTCCTTGATGCGCATGAGCGGATGCCCGCTCCGCCACTCCGTCTCCCCGCTCTGACGGTAGAACAGTTCTACGGTGGCGGGCAAATCTGTCCCACTGACCGCGACACCAATCGTTTCGATGTTGGCGACAAACGCGATCGAGTTGAAGACAGCCGCCTCATTTGATGTTGCTCGAACAGGCACAGTTGTGAACAGAATTGTAAAAATGATTGCCAGCTTAAGGGCCAAGCGGAGAACAGACTTCAACGCGCATTTCCTTTTGAGGTCAATATGTCACTCCCCCGCAGGAGCACCGGGGCGGTGTGCGGGAGCGCTCGCTGCGAGCGCAGAGTCTACTTCTGGTTCCGAGATTCTTCGCTCCTGTTGGTCGCTCAGAATGACATAGACTCGTTTTTTTGCAAATAAACCTCCGTAGTGTATGCGCAACTCGCCGGTTTTGCAACCCTACTTCAGATAACTTATGAAATAGTAATCTTGATGTTGGAGAAAGGTTTTCCCTTTCGTTTCGCTCAAAACCAAAACGGTCTCGGAGCTGTTGTATCCGAAATCGTTTGATTTTTTCGACTAAGCTTTGATTGGCATTTGCAAGATGACTACTTGTTTTCATCTACGAAAGCTGTTAATTTCCCCACAGATGCATCCAATTGATCGCAGGCAACCAAATCACCGGCTTTACTCATATCGATGGCGCTCAATTCTTTAATAGACGAGGATAACTCCTCCGCAAATGCAATCCGCGACTGAACACAATCCAAAACAACCTGGTGATCTGCTTTCAGGTCCTCTGTAGGTGTGACCGCCGAGAGGGTCTCTAGAATGGATTTCCCATCTTTGGATACTTTAACGGCTGGTGCCACTAGGGCATCTAACGGCATCAAACCAAGCTTGGAGTACTCATCTCGGGTGATCTTATACTCCATGGAAATATTATAAAGATCGATTAACTGCAAGCGCGTAACGCCTGTGGAAGGATCCAGTTGCTCCGTCAACAAAGTTTCCAGACTTGTAAAATCATCCTGAAATTTAGTCAGCGATGCAATCGCTGGCTGCATTTGCGCAGCATACGTGTTTTGCGGTGTCCCGGCTGGCGCGCAGGATGCCATAACCAACACTACAAGGACAACCAGACAGGGTGTGACTCGTTTCATCAATTTCTCTCCAAGCCGAGTGATGCTCAAATAAACCAATAGTATGCTTTTACTGTGTAATCACTTCCCACCACCCCATGAGCTCCGCCATGGGTAAACTCGGTGTGGCGTCGCCCTGGCGGCCGGTGTTCCAAGTGACGATCAGGTCGCGTCTGGCGCGGGTAAGGCCCACGTAGAACAGGCGCAGACGTTCTTTAACATAATTGATGCGCGATTCCATTGTCGCGGCGCCCTCGTCGTACCAGTCGTATTCTCCGGTCGACTCGAGCGCTTTCAGTTGCGCCAGCGCTTCCGCCTCCAGGTTCAAGCCGCTGCGGAGGAACCACTTCTCCGAAATAAAGCGATCATTCGGCATATTTGACGGGAAATCATAATTATTGACCGACATCAAATAGACGCGGTCCCACTCCAAGCCCTTGGCTTTGTGCATCGTCGTCACCACCACTTTGCCGCGGTGCTGTTCGGGGTCAAAGCCTGAATCGTCACTAGAGAAGCCGATGAAACGCCGTTCGTTTTTGGCAATGACTGCCAATTCGGCTGTCAATTCGGGTAGACGCCAATCGCTGTGTTCATCGGCAGCCTGTCGCAGGACGATCGCCAGTTTATGCGCAAGCGCCAGGTCTGGTGCAGAGGTGAAAACATCCTGTGCCAGTGTCAGCACCAGCTGATCGATTGGAAGCATGACCGCTGCCAGCCAGCGCCGGACGTTGACCCGGAATTCCAGCAGCTCGTTGACGACCAGCTCCGATTCGGACTCACTGACCGTTGTCAGCCAACGATCGGCCTGGTGCGGTGCGACAAAGTCTTCCACGTTTTCCATCTTGCGTAATAAGCGGATGACAATATTCATCAGCGCGCTGCGTGACTTGGCAAGGTCCGCGGCGGCTTTTCTCGGATCGACTTCTTCAACGGGGGCGTCTACTTCTGTGACGATATCTTCTTCATTTATCTCTAACTCACCGGTCTCTAATTCATCTGCCGGCCGCTTTTCGACAACTCGCGCTGTTTTGGCTTCGCGCCAGTCGCGACGAAAGACTTGATATGCCTTTGCCAGTTTGTTCGCCGATTGCGGGTCTGCCAAAAAGGAGAGTAAATAATTCAATGATCCTGCTGCAGCACGGGTCGAAGATGTCGACGAGATCAATTCGATGGTCTCAACGCCACGCTTTTTGAGCGCCTCGACAACTTCAATGCCACGATGGTTGCGTGGGACCAGAACGGCAATGGTCGGTTTCTCTTCGTCGGGAAAATCCCAGACCGAATCGAGCAGTCCCTTGACCGATTTGACCACCGCTTCCAATTCCTCTTCCGGTGTATAGCGCCGGCTGATGAACTTGACGGCGGCCGGGTTTTCGGGTGGGTTGCGCTGCGGGTCATCCTCAGGGGCAGGCACGATATACGGCGTGCCGAGAGCACCAGTTACATTGGGATCTGGAGGCGAATCCATCACCCAGTCGATTAGGTGATTCGCCAGCGAAATAATGGACGGTTGCGAGCGCCCCGACTCGGGCATATCCGCATGGTTATTTTCGCGGATGAATTGTCGAAGGAGCTCCGGATCGGCTGTCGTAAACGTTTCGAAGATGGCTTGATTGGGGTCACCTACACGGACCCAGTTGCCGCCTTCACCAGCCAATAAATTCAAAATTCTTTGTTGTGAGAGTGAAGAATCTTGTGCCTCGTCCTCAAGAATAAAGGGATAGCGATAACGCAATCGCTCGAGATATTCTTCGTCACTTTCGAGCAGGGTCAGCGCCAGGCGGATGAGATCGTCAAAGTCCACCGCGCCGCGATAGGCGAGAGCCCGCTGATAGTCAGCGTAAATGCTGTAACCCAGTTCGGCGAGCGGCAAAGGGGCCGGCGCGGCGTCGAGCTTGGCGCGCAGCATCTCGGGGGTCAGCATGCGGTCCTTTGACGAGCGGATGAATGCCAGAGCGAGCGAGTCGACCATATCCGGCAATTGGTCGCGCCGCACCCAGTCCCGCTTTTGGGCATCCAGCGATGGATCCAGGTAATCGTCCAGCGAATTGTTCGCCAGCCAGGCATTGACCGCCTCTTTGCGGATAAATCCTGCCTCGCGCTCGTCGATAATGCTGAAACGTTCCTCCAGCCCGACGCGCGCCGGCTTCTCACGGACGATGTCGTGTGCCAGTCCATGCAGCGTGCGAACACGATATTTGTACAACGCTTGAAGAGGGTTATCGAAGAAGCGCTTAATCCGCGATTCGAAGTTGTCCACCGCCGAGTTGACGAGAGTTACGATCAGTACTTCCTGATCGCCGGTGATCCAGCCTTCCTGAATGATCTTCGCCGCCAGGGCTGAGAGGATATGCGTTTTCCCTGCACCGGGCACGGCGGCAATGCCAAGGCGCCCGCCGCGGTACTTGAGAATTTCCTGCTGGGAAGGTCGGGGAGTAAAAATATTCATAATTCGAGTTACTATAATTTTACACCCGGCAGAGAAAAATTAGAACATTTGAGTTAGTTTGGTCAATGATGTCACTGTGAGGAGGGCGGAGCCCGACGAAGCAATCTCCGATCTATCGGGAGACCCTACTCGATAAGAGGATTATCCGTTTAAGGAGGAGATTGCTGCGCCACTCGCTCCACTCGGGCTCGCAATGACATATTACTTAATCTTCGTGTTTCATTTCTTTTTCAACTTGATTTTTCGAGCACTCATCAAGCCATGAATGATCCCATCGAACTCTTCGTGGCTATCATAATTGAGCATATACAGGGAGATACCCGATTTTGGCGTCGAAAGACTCATCTTATCGAAGGAGGTGATGTCCCTATAATCGATAACCAGATCTGGCAGGAGATAACGTTTTACGGTGATCTTGTCCGCAAAACTGGCTTGACGGAAAACGCGGAATGGCAGGGAGAAGACCATAATCCCGAACACAACAGCCAGAAATCCCTGCGGATTATAGGAACGAGTCACAATTGCTTGATAGGAAAAGTAGACAAACAACGCGACCCAAACCGGATAAAGGACCATGGCAAACCGCATGCTGCCATTATATTTTGGCTTGTAGATGATCTCTGATTTTGCGGCTGCCATGTTCCTGTCCTTTCACGTTTCCTTATTCACCCGAAGATTCTGCCAGCACTCTTTGGAAGGCGCGCAGTAATTCGCCGCGCTCTTCGAATCCGCTTTCGCCAAGCTCGGCGATTCCCAAATAGACGCGTTCACGGCAGCGCAGCAGCAAACCGGACGTAAGACGCGCCATCGCTTCGGTGCTGACCTGGACTTCATCCGCGTCGGTCCACATGCGACTCGGGTCCCAACCGCGGCTCAACACGTAAGGATGAGTCAATGGCTGGATGAGACGCTGATGCCAGGCACTGGAGCCGGGGTCGAGCCAGAACTGATAGGCTACGGGCCGATTCGACAACAGAAACGTATGCGCCGGCGAGACCAGTACCGCGTCTTTATTCTCGCTTCTCCAGGCTTCGAAATATGAGGCAGCAATCACACCTTCATCAAGCATAGCAATGTATTCTTTGCCCAGGTCAAAATCGGGCCGATCCTTGCCCACAATGGAGGGCTCCATCGCGCGGCGGAAATTCTTGACCGACTCCACCAGGTTGCCAGCCACGCGGACCGAGTCGTAATCTTTGTGATAGCCAAACCCGGGCTGAGATAAGACTTCCCCAAATAATTTTCGGAAGAAATGATCGAGAGGTAGCGGCGACCCTTCGCGATATTCGATCAGCCAGTCACGCAGCGTTGAATAGCGGTTCCCGATCGTAAACGTGATGCGCTCCTGCACATCTTCCACAATCTCCTCGAAGGAGGAGAGAGACAGCTCGCGCGGACGATACACGATCTCCGTCAACAACTGAGCGCGGACAAGGTCCAATCCCTCAATGGATTGCATCAACGCGTACGCTACGTCAAATTTGGGCGGGTGAACATTCCAATGCGGATGCCCCAGCGCGGCAAAGGTGATCAATGAATGCGAGGCCGGCTCATCACGCAGCGAACGCGAGGGACGGTGCGAACGCCAGGGAATACCGCGCGTCTCCAACCGGTGAGTGACCGAAAAGCGCAGCGCATCCGAAAGGAAAGGCGCGATGATTACGATTTCGTTGGGAGATGTTCCCGCTGAAACGATCTTTTCGATCTCCCCGACAACGAGATCGAGGAGCTCCGGATAAAATCTTGACTGCACATACGACAGTGGCGAACCGTCCTGTTTGTTGCTTTCCACGATTAACTCTTCTGCGATCGTGGGATCAATGGCTCTCATCAAGCCGTCGCGCAAGCCTGCTACCCCTTCGTTCGCAACAAACGATTCCTGCAGGTCGACTTGCTGGTCGCACAACTGAACCAGAGAACGTCCTGTTTCGATATCGGCACCCAGGAAATAGCGGAACCCGCCGCTAGGGTCGAAGAGCAGCAGCGCCGAGTCAAAGGCAGGCAGCCAATCACGAATGATGTCATGCGAGCGGGCATTGTCCTCTTCGACATTGTCGTAGATCAGGTGGCGGTATGTGCGCATGAGGTAATCGCGAACCTGAGGCAAGGGCCACAAAATGTTGGAGAACACTTCCATCTCTAGCGAGAAGTCGAGAAGGTTATGCTGCAGACAGTACTCGCGAAAACGGATGGCACAATCCTGCGCGTCAGCATAGACGCGTCGTTGGGCGGGGTCACCGGAGTAGGCAGCGCCCAGGCGCTCGGCGATCTGCGTGTGTGGGAAGCCTACCACCGCGGCTTTATTGAGGTTGTCGAGGATCTGGGAGTAGAGACGGTTGCGATCCATCGTCACGGATTCAAAGTAGCCCTGCTCGAGTAACGGACGCACGAGGTGCGCCATGTAATATTGCGCCGTCTCCAGGGAGAGGAAGATGGGAGGCTGATCCGGATTGGCAAATCCGGCTGCTTCGGCGGCGAGCGGCCAAAACAGATCGACCAGGCGACGGGCAATGCCGCCCATCGTCGTGGAGGTCACCTCCCCCCCGGCAACCCGTTCGGGGCTGTAAAGAAGGTCGAGAAACGGTTCCTGCATTGTCCGTTGAGGAGTCAGCATTAAGATGGAATCCGCGGGGACCCCTTGCGCTAGAAGATAGCGCATCCGCTCGACACCGGCTGTAGTTTTCCCGGTCCCATACGGACCGGAGACAAAGAGTTTTACGTCGAGAGGAGATTCAATAATTTGGAGTTGAATATCAGTAAAAGTAGTCATGCAATGAGGGTACAGGATGCTGATTGATTTGTCAACAATAAAAAAGGTCTCCTACAGAAAGTAGGAGACCTTTTAGAAAAATTATCAGATCTTATTGAATTGGAGCAGTGTAGACGTCGTAATCAGTTACACGATGATCGGAGAAGAAGGGCCAAACAGCGGCAGCAAACGGCGTGGAGGACGAATAATCGCCAGGTCCATTCGGATTACCATCGAAGTTGGATGATGCAGATGTCAACTTCACATTGGCAGCCCAGGTCGCGCCACCATCGGTGCTCACCGTTCCATACACATTTGCCAAACAGTTGGCAGGATCATCACGACGGTCATACCAGGTAACAGTCACCTTATCACCGCCCGCTCCATTCGATTCCACGGAGAGCGTGGGATGGAATTGATCGGATGCTCCTGTATCATTATTCAAAACGACAGGCGTTGACCAGGTTGCGCCATTATTCGTGGATTTGGTCAGCAACACATCAAATTTGCGACTGTTTGTACCCGACGTGACCGGATCCGCATATGCCAAATAAAGCGTTCCACTCGGTCCCACTTTGAGTGCATGTGCAGGACCCTGTGAACGTCCACCCACA
>DATHUN010000560.1:0-9513 GCA_035462205.1 Anaerolineales bacterium | reverse complement strand
GATAAAGATGGTAAAACCGTCATGGAAATCCCCGTGACGATCGGCGTCGTCGGGATTTTGCTCGCACCGCAGCTTGCTGCGATCGGCGCCATTGCAGCGTTAGTCACAGAGGCAACCGTTGTCGTCGAAAAAGCGGAAAGTTAGACCTGGGAGATCTCTTCATTCCGAGCTCCTTCGTCAGGTTCATTACAATATAAACGTTAGAGATACACGATGGATATTTTCACTGCCACCTTTTTTCTCGCCCTGATCTTCCAGATGATCATCCGTGCCCCATTCGACCGGAAGCGCAGGCAAGAAAAGTTCCGTGAAAGCCGCTTCACAAAACAGGAAAAACTCCTGCTGAGCCTGCTCGCGAGCGGGTTGGTTGCTCCCATCTTGTACGCTGCCACCCATTGGCTGGATTTCGCCAATTACACATTGCCTGCATGGGCGGGATGGCTCGGCATCGTCCTGACAGCGATTTCGCTTCTCATCTTTTGGAGGGGCCACACAGACCTTGGTATCAACTGGTCACCCACCCTTGCCATCCGCGAGCAGCATATATTGGTCACGCGTGGCATCTATGGGGTGATCCGGCATCCGATGTATGCCTCCCAATGGATCTTTGCGTTGGCACAACCCTTACTCCTTCATAATTGGATTGCAGGCTTCTGGAATCTTTTGGTGTTTATCCCGTTTTATCTTCTGCGCGTCCAAGCAGAGGAGCAACTGATGCTGGAACAGTTCGGTGATCAGTACCGCTCCTATATGCAGAAAGTTGGCGCGGTGTTTCCCCGATTCTGAGACGCTTAGATCTGTCCATACAGCTGCAAAACATCTTAGAAAAAGTTAATTTGAATTTATGCCGGACATGCTACACTATTTTAGGGGAAATCGGTCAGCACCTTAACAACCAGATTTAGACCAAGGAGGTAGTATGGATCGAAACGTTGGGCTATGGATTGATCATAAACAGGCTTATCTCATCTGGAATGAAGAGGGCAAGGTCGAAGTGATCGCATCCAGTATCGAACCGCCTGCCCACTATTCAGGCGGCACCCAGCTGGGAGGCAAACAGAACCAAAAAGCAGACATGGAAGCCCGTGGCAGCGATCGTTTCAGGCTGCAGATCAAAAAATACTATCAACAAGTCATGACCGCGCTCAAAGATGCCAGTTCGATCTTGATCATAGGACCTGGTGAAGCAAAGATCGAACTTCAAAAAACCATCCAAAAGCGTAAAGACTTGCAAAAACGTCTCTTAAAGGTGGAGACCGCTGACAAGATGACCAAGAATCAAATGATTGCTTATGTTCGAAAATTTTACAAGAGCCAGGCTGTACAATAGTCGGAACAATTGAATACTAAAGAAGAGCCAGAGGATTTGCCTCTGGCTCTTTATTTTAAGTCTGTCGTTTCACACCCAGCCCGGGCGCGTCCGGTAGAATAAATTTGGCGCCTTCGTATTCCAGCCCAAGATAGGGATCATTTTTGATGAGCAGTGGTCCGTCCAAGTCGGCGTAATCGCATAACGGAGCAAGATGCGCCGCAGCGGTCACTCCCACCGATGACTCGACCATACAGCTCAGCATGATCTGCATATCGTGCGCCCGCGCGGCGTGGATCATGCGCATCGCCTCCCGAATTCCTTCACTTTTCATGGTTTTAACCACAACGCCGTCAATCGCGCCGGCTAGTTTGGCAACATCATGCGAGGTCTTCGCCGTCTCATCGGCAAAGATGGGAATATTCACTCGCTGCAGCCGCAATTGATCCTTGAGCCAGAAGAAGCCTTCCAGGTCATCCACAGCGAGCGGTTGCTCGATGAATTCGAGATCGTAATCGATCAGGCGCGGGATGATTTGGAGTGCCTGCTCACGCGTCCAGCCGGCGTTGGCATCGGCGCGCAGTTTGGCGTCTGTTGCTTTGCGGATCGCGGCAAGGATCTGTTCGTCCTTCTCGCTCCCCAGCTTGACCTTGAGAATCGGGTGCCCGGATGCCTTGGCTTGCTCAGCCATCACTTCCGGTTCGTCCATGCCAATAGTAAAGGAGGTTAAGGGAACATGATTCGGATTTAAACCGAACAGCTTGTAGAGCGGCTGTCCTAATTTTTTGCCCCACAGGTCGTGCAGCGCCTCGTCAATGGCGGAGCGCGCCGCCCGTGAGCCCGCCGGCCTCTTGGCGAGAATTCCATCCAAATCGAAAGGATCGTCGCCCAGGTCAGGGACCGATTTCATATACTCCATGATGCCCTGTTGCGTTTCACCGTAATACGGGACTGCGGCTGCTTCTCCCACTCCATCGTCCAGATATACAAGCACGTTGTAACGCTGGTCACTGGCGCCATGGGCAACACGGAAGGTGGTTTTGAGATCAAGCGTCAGGGGTTCCCAATGTAGTTTCATATTTGTCCTTTATAGGGGCACCCTCATCAGGGCGCTGCGCGGGCTGCCCGTCCCTGCTACAAGATTAGCCTCGCCTCTTCAAAAAATCCAGCACCTTCTCCACCCATTCCGCACGCCGTTCGAGATGGACATTGTGTCCTGTATCTGCAGGAATCCACAATTCGGCGCTTGGAATATGATTGGCAACATATTGGGCGTGCTCATCGGGCGCGTTGGCTGTATCCTGGGCGCCCATGATGACCAGCACAGGTCGCTGCACACGGTTCAATTCGGAGGGCGAATAATTCGGCTCGGAGATAGTTTCTTTCATGGTCAGCCAGACCAAATCACGCCAATAGTCCTGGCCATTGGTTTCGCCGTGCAGCGCGATCATTTCATTCATCCAATCTGGTGCTTCACGCGCGATCCGCTCGGCATTGAAATAAATAGGCTCCCGCTCGATCAGGTAGCGTGTGACATAGGCATTCGCCGCCTGCAGCACGCAGGTTTGTACGACCTCGGGGTGCTCCAGCAGAGTCACCAGGGCGACATTGCCGCCGTTGCTGTGCCCGACGATATGCGCCTTCTCATAGCCCATGGCACGCACAAACGCGGCGACATCATCGGCCAGTTCTTTGAAGGAGTAGCTCCTATGCGGATTATTTGAGTGCCCGTGTCCGCGGCAGTCGGATGCGAAGACGTGATAGTGCGCGGCGAGGACGGGTACAATCGCGTCCCAATCGGTGTGGCTATCCACCGTCGAACCGTGAATCAACACGATTGGCGGCTGGAGCGGATTTTGATCCCCGTAAGACTCATAATAGATGTTCGCCTCGTTAATTTCAATGTATGCCATATCATCACATTATAAATCGTGTAGAATAAAAGCATGACCGACATCCAAACCACTCTTGCCGCGCTCACGAAGAAAGCCGATAAACGCACCTCCATCTTCGAAATTGAAATTCAGGAATTGCGGAACAGCACACTGACCCTGGGCGGTCGCCTGCTCGACCAATCGCAGCTGGACGACTTGCGCAACGCTTTTCCCAAACTAAAACTAGATACCGCTTCCATTCGGATCCTTCGCTGCGAGCCGTGTCCGAAACTGCATGTCAGCACCAACCTGACCGGCTTGTATGAAGAACCAACCTTCGCTCGGGCGCTATCTAGTGAGCTGTGTTATGGAACAGAGCTCGAAGTACTGGAGGAACAACAGCGCTGGGTTTTGACGCGTCAAAGCGATGGATACTTAGGCTGGGCGTACCGTCCTTATCTTGGCGAGGGCATTGCTCCTGCCGCGACTCATCTTGTCCTCGCGCCGGTGACGGCCGTCCGCGCCGAGCCTGACGAAAGGAGTGCTGTCGTCACGCGCTTGGTGAGTGGAACTGGAGTTGTGCTCGAAGGAACTCGTGACGATTGGTCACGAATTTCCGCCAATCGTCCCGGCTGGCTTCCCTTGATGTATTTACGTGCCGTTGACGATTTTCCCAGAACATCAGAGGAAAGACGGAAAACAATCGTAGAGGATTCCAAGCGGATGATCGGTGTCCCCTACTTGTGGGGTGGAACCAGCGGTAATGGCATCGACTGTTCCGGGTTTTCACGTTTGCTCCATCGCTGGGTTGGCGTTTCCATCCCGCGCGATGCTGACATGCAGCACGCCGCCGCAAAACCTGTCGAGCCGCCATTTGAAGCGGGGGACCTGCTGTTCTTTTCAGCGAAAGACAGTGATCGGAAGATTACTCACGTCGGCATGAGCCTGGGCGGTTGGACGATGATCCATGCATCGCGTGGGAATAATGGCGTGTATATCGATGATGTACAGCAAAGCAAGGCGCTCATGGATGGTTTTATCAGCGCGGGTTCCTTCCTCGGGGAAGTATGAAATCCTATCGCAAAGAGCTTACCTTAATGGCATCGAAAGTCGATTAATAAGGGAGGGTTATGCTATACAAAGCGTGACACGTGGCCATCAGGTTGAAGCCGAACGTGAAACGCGTCGTATAGGCCTCCCCCAAGTGGCGGAGGCAAGCTCTCCCCGACAGGGGGATGTGGCCGGGGGGTGTTTGTTGTACCATGAATATCTACTGCTCATCATTAGATTGTCCATTTCTTGTCCCTCTACGAAGGCGACATTTCTACCCCGGGTTAACACCCGGAGAATCAGTCTTGACACAGTCACAATCGGATCTAAAACTTCTTAATTTCGATTGCGGGTGCATTGATCCACAGCCTAGCCTGGTCTCAACTCCAGTTAACTAGATGTGGCAGTGGTGGGCTGAAAACGAAACCGTCTGCCTTGTGGCGGTTTCATTTTTTAATATTCGTCATTGCTGTACAAAGGATTAAGAATGCATAAATCAGCCATACCTTTCCTCGTGGGGGCACTGATTGTTTCAATCCTTTTGAATCCCGGGAAAAGAGTGGCCGCTCAAGTCATATCTTTCCCGGCAGAAATGAACAAGAGTTTTTCGCCGATCTCTATTGCCGCTGGTGGAGTATCCCGCCTGAGTGTGACCATCTATAATCCCAATGCGTTTCAATTGATCAGTGCTTCATGGACCGATAATTTGATCGGGGTTCAGCCCGGACTTGTCATTGCTAGCCCGCTGGGATTAACCAATTCCTGTGGAGGCTCGGTGACGGCGGTAGCCGGTGCCACCAGCCTTTCATTAAGCGGAGGCACTGTCCCTGCCCAGCTTGGGATCACTCCAGGTTCGTGCACAGTCTCACTTAATGTGACTTCAAGGACTGCAGGAAACCTAATCAACACCATTCCGGCTGGCGCGTTAACCTCCACAGGAGAAAGCTCCAACATTACCAACACAAGCCCTGCCAGTGCGACTTTGAACGTTGGCGGGAGTCCGATCCCTTCAGTAAGCAAGAGTTTTAGCCCGGGTACAATTTGGGCAGGGGGAACCAGCCAGCTTTCCATCGTGATCAGAAATAATGAACCGAGTACGACTTTGACCCAGGTCTCACTAACGGATAATCTCCCTGCTGATGTTATTCTAGCCAATCCAGTTTCGCCTACGTTGACAGGGTGCGGAACCTCTGCCTCACTGGCGGCTGTCAGTGGTGGCACATCAGTGTCACTGAACAACGGCACAATCGTGCCCAATTCAACCTGTACAATCACTGTCAATGTCACCTCGAATGTACAAGGCTCTTACATCAACAGGATCCCTGCCGATTCGCTCCAGACGCAGCAGGGTCATACGAATGCTACTGCAGCGATCGCGCGTCTAAGTGCACAGGAAATTGGCGTTGCGAAACGGTTTTCACCCTCCACGTTTTCTGCGGGAGAAACGACCACGCTGATCATCACTTTGCAGAATCCGACGGCTTCTCCCTACACGGGTGTGAACTTTACAGATAATTTGCCTGCTCCGTTGACTGTTGTTAGTGTTACGGAAAATACGTGTGGTGGGACAGTTTCCACAACATCGACAAGTATTAGCTTTGCTGGTGGTACTATTCCTGCCGGAAGCCCAACAGCCCTCGGAACCTGTACGGTCTCGGTGCAGGTTACTGCTCCAGGCGGCACATCTTCCGGGACATTTGCGAACACCATCCCTGTTGGCGGGCTCACAACCGATCAAGGCATTGGCAACCTGCGTCCGGCAAATGCCAATGTGATCGTCAGGGGGACGCAGATGGCAGGAATAAAGTCATTTTCACCTTCCTCCATCGCTGTAGGTGGCAACTCCCGGCTAAGGATCGATATCTTTGCCCCGAGTGACACAAACCTGACAAATTTCTCGGTCACGGATAACCTGCCTGCTGGTGTGACGGTGAGTAATTCAACTTCTCCAGCAATCACTGGCTGTGGTGCGACAGCTGCACTGGATGCTCCCAACGGCGCAACGAGGGTTTCCCTGACGAATGGTGAAATCCTTGCCAGCCAACGCTGCAGAATCGATGTGTATGTGACAAGCAGCACATTGGGTTTGCATACCAATACTATTTCTCCGGCCAATATCACCAATAACGAAAACCGGGTTCCTGCTGCTACCCTGACCTCAACTTTGACGGTGACTGGCGGCAGCAATTTGGCTGTTACTGTGGTCAAGGGCTTTGACCCGTTGACGGTCTTTGGCGGTGCTGCCTCAACGATGAGCATCCAGTTGATCAACCCCGGTACGGTTCCACTGACTGGAATTGCATTTACGGACAATATGCCGAGCGGTATGATCCTTGCCAATCCCCTAAATTCTAACGTGGGCACTTGTGGAGGCACACTAAGCGGGGTCCCAGGAGCCAGTTCCTTCTCCTATAGTGGTGGCAGCCTTCCTGCGTCAGGGACTTGTACGTTGACTCTCAGTGCAACAATGATCGTCAACGGCAATCTAACGAATATCATTCCCGCCAACGCAGTAACGACCTTGAATGGAGCAAGTAATCCGGATCCGGCGGAGGCCTCGTTGACCAATCTGCCGGGCGCGAGTGTTAGCAAGTTTTTTTCCTCCAGTCCAATTGCTGCTGGCTCTTACTCATTGCTCACAATTGCCATCCAGAACACTGGAAACGTGGCTTTGAGTGGAATGGGATTAAAAGATACCCTTCCAGGAACTCTTCCCGCCGGTCTTGTGATCTCCAATCCACCCGCGCCTGCGCCCACCAATACCTGTGGTGGAACCTTATTAGCCCGGGCAGGGACTCAAATTATTGAATTAACGAATGGATCCCTGGTCGCCAGTGCATCCTGTAGCATTGTAGTCAGCGTTACTGGCAATACGCCTGGAACTTACCAAAATACGATTCCAGCCGGAACCCTCAGCTCAGGTCAAGGCGCGACGAATCACAGTATTGCCACGGCTACATTGGTAGTGAAAGCCAAGTCGGATGAAGGAGAGGGTAAGAACAATAACAACAAGAAGAAATCCGCTGTAGCTGCCAACGCATTCATCATTCCGCTAACGGGCTTTGCTCCGGACATGACTACAAAGCTGGATAGATCGTCCCGTGCTGCGTATGATGGGACAAGCCTCACACTTGAAATTCCTGTGCTCAAGGTCCATTCGTCCATTGTAGGCGTCGAATCAAAGCAAGGGAGCTGGGATGTTTCCTGGCTGCAGGATCAGGTTGGATGGTTGAACGGGACGGCCTATCCCACGTGGAAAGGGAACAGCATACTCACAGGACATGTTGTCAACGCAGATGGAAAGCCCGGCGTATTTTTCCACCTGAAATTGCTTGGGATTGGAGAATACATCTTTGTGTATAGTTCGGGTTATCGGTATACTTATGAAGTTGTATCGAATACTCTTGTGCAGCCCAATGATGCCAGTGTCATCAAACATGAAGATAAGTCTTTCCTGACTCTTATTACGTGCGATACGTATGATGATAAGACCGGCTCATATCTTCGCCGTGTGGTGGTCCGTGCCGTACTTGTAGATGTGCACTCCCTCATCAGATAGTGAGTCGCTGAATCAATAAGGGCTGTTCTGAGAATGAGAACAGCCCTTGTTTACTGCACGCTGCAAAAATGAGCCTATCGGTAGAAACAATAGTTAAGCTTCTTTTTTGGTTTTGGATACTTGTGGCGCGCGAACCCTTTTCTGTAATTCATTGACAGGGACACCTGTTTTACGAGACTCTTGTTTCATTCGTCTGACATGTTTACGCATGCCTCGGGATGTTTTTTTGATCGTTGTCGCCATCCTGTGAACTCCTGTTTCCTATCTCTCGTCCTTTTCTTGTGGTCATGCGATTGGAAGTGCGCCTGACCTTAATATCGCTGTATCCCGCCTCACTCTTGCGGCTGAACGGCTCCACGATCTTCAATAACCGAATGCTATGCATAGGGTCTCCGCTTAATCGTGCTACGCTGAATATGCTGGCAGAAATTGTGGCCTGACAAATCCTGTCCCAAAAAGCGCTGTCATCGATCTATCCTCCGGTCAACTTCTTATTTGATCAAGGACTTCGACTGCTGCCTCTCCGCTTCTTTCATTCATCGACAGTACTTCTCGAATTACCTCGGTAATCCTTTGCTCAGCATGTGCCGGGATTACGGTAATCAATTTATTCCGCTCAGGCTGTCTTGCCAATTCATCTGCGAGACGTCCCGTGCGACTCAACACGATGACCGGACGGCCCTTTTCCAAGCTCAAATCAATATCCTGCCGGGAAACCTCGCCGCCGTTGATCAGAACTGTCACAGACCGGTGATCCTGGGATAACAATGCTGCCGTATCGACAATCCACGGAGATTCATCCCCAAAATTGCTTCCGGGTACAAGGATGAAATGGGAGTAATGGGGCTCCAGTTGCCATAGCTCTTTTCCCCATCCTAAGAATTTTCTAGGTTTGGGCCCGCCGGGCCAGGTGACCAGCTCTTCCGGAGCTATGCCCACCAGCGGAAAATTGTAATGGTTCCGCTTTCTGGTATGCCCGATCTCGGCCATAATCCCCATGTTTGTGCCTCCGCAGACAACAACGGATTTCAGGTTCTGGGCGATCTTGGAAATGGTTTGGACGGCCTGTTGAGTCACTGCGGCGTGTTCCTTGTCGATCGCACCGCCGATCAGTACAATCACTGGATAGTGCCCCTGCAATTGCAATTCTGAGAGCGCCTGGGGTAGTTCCGAACGCTTATCGGGGAAAACGCACAGCGTTTCGTGCTCCGGAAAATTAATTTTTTGAGTACGCATAAAACCCTTTCTTTCACATATTCATGACTTTAGGATTGGTCATCTGCCCGGCGTGATCGGAACCACAACGAACAGCTTAGGCACAGGGATGCTTTCTTTTAGTTTATAAAACCCGCGCAGTTTGCCGTGCACAAACACGATCGGATAAGCCAGCAAAGTAAGTAGATCCATAACGATAAAGAGCAAGTTCAGTTTCATGCTCTTTTCTCTTCGTTATTACCGTCGAACAAGTTCCTGATCCGTTTACTCCTCTGCCGATCGGCTTCCTGTTCTGCGAGCCGCTTTTTGAATTCATCTTCACCGATAACCACAATGTCGGGCAGGTTTTGTTCATAGGGCAATGCGGCATCTCCCCTGAGTTTGATATCGTCGAAGACTTTCAAGAAAGCTCCGACGCCCTGGCGCACGAGCGTATGATCATCGACCGTTGCGCTATCTGCAGGCAGGGCTGGCGTAGATTGTGGGTTGTCACCATAGACTATCCT